>DCIS01000172.1 GCA_002317475.1 Prevotellaceae bacterium UBA1720
AGTAGGTTCCATTCAGGATGTAGTAGCCAGCATCCTCGAGTTTGGCATCTTCAATGACCAACTCAGGTGTTTTTGATACAGACATCAGAATCTTTCCCTTCTTGTTTTTCCAAGTGAAGCGTGGATATTTCGTGCCCTCTGTCAGATGGCCTTCGGGTAGGGTACAGCTAAGCGTGATCTTATCACCCGCCATCACCTGGATGAAGTTCTCCTTCACAGGTTCCTCGTCATTCCGGTAAACTGAAGGTGACAAGCCCCAGGAATCGACGTGGTCGGCACGATGCTCGAATTCTGCAAATGTAACCGTGATATGAAATTGTACGGTGTCAGTATTATTAATGAAATACTCGTCGAAACTATAGCTCTTGCCTACTTTTCCCCTGCTCTGGTAGTGAACGACTTTGAAATAGCCATCCTCATACTTGCAAGCTACTGCACGGGTGACTCTGCCAGAGGGACAGGGAATACCCGCCTCCGTAAACCAATACCCAAAGTCGTAGGTGTGTGCAGCGGCTTTTCCGTTAGCGTCGTAGCTCTCTAGTTTCACGGTACCTTTGGTGAGTGCGGTCTCAAAGGCAGTGGTGCTCTTGAATCCAAGTTGCTTGCTCAGACTGCTAACGTCAACCTTGGAAAGCGTCGGTGCAGAAACGGTCTTCTTATAGTCTCTTGAAATCTCCACATTCATTACCTCCTTGCCCTCTGCATAAGCAGAGAACAGGCATGAGACGAGGAGAAATATTGTAATTATAACCTTTTTCATGTGTGTTTCTTGCTTTAATCATTTTGTGACTATTTCACTACCTTCTTCTGACCATTGACGATGTAGACGCCTCCCTTGACGGGATGATCCACTTTCACGCCACTGAGCGTATAGATAGACGCATTGCCCAATTCATCTGCGGTGATGCTCTGTAGGGCTGTTGTGCCAGTGATGATGAGGATGCCCTGGTCCAGTTTGCTGGTGTCCCAGGTGTAGCCGGGATCAAGGTCAAGAACGAGACTGCTGCCTAAGGTGATGTTGCTGGCCTCGATAATCTGCAGTTCGGTACCTTCGGCAAGCGAACTGCCCTCCTTGACCATGACTTTCAGCGTACCATTCAGTTTCAGGATACCTATCTCGGTGAACTTACTGAAACTGCTCTTCGTGCTAATGCAGGTCTGCATGGTTCCGTTGACGGTCAAGGTCTTCTCTGCGAAGCGCAGGTTGCCGGCAGTGTTAGTTTCTGAGATGCCCGAACGGATAGTAGCCCCAGCAGGTATCGTCACATTACATCCGATGACACCCTTACCACTCAGTGTTGCTCCCTTGTTGATGGTCAATGCTGCAGTGCCCAAGGCAGGGGTGGTGGTGTTCGTGTTGTTGATGCAAAGTTCGCCTGCAGAGACGGTTATTGCACCTGTAGTCTCCCATAGTCCCTTAACAGTCATCTTGCCCGTTCCTGCTTTGGTAAACTTGTCCGAACCTACTACTTTACCATCAAAGGTAAAGTCCGTTTCGTTGCCGACAGTCCATGTGTTGGCACTGGCCGAACCGCTATTGCTGAATGACGCATAGCCACCCAGATCGCCCTTGCCGGTCAATGTGCCTATTTTCAGTATCTTGCCGCTGTTCTGCACGGTGACACCGGAAGGGATGTCCAAGGTCCATCCAGTACCGCCACTGCTGGTGTCGAGCGTGAAACGTCCGTCAGCGCTGATTGTGGCACCCGGAACCAGTGTACCTTGGAAGGAAGATAGGTTCAGTTTGAGGGGAGTACGTGTTGCTACCCAACCGCTGCCCTGCTCTGCGGCACAATAGGCTGTGAGAGTACCCTCACCCGTAAGTTTGTTAGAATACGTCTGTCTGTTGGCAGTAGTCCATGTACCCTTCTTCTTGGCGGGTACATTCAACTCGCAGTCAGTACCAACATTGTCGACCAAGGCGCCACCTTGGAACTCTATGACCTTAGCAGCGTTTCCGTTGCCATTCTGTACTGTGCCAGCCATGATAACCATGCGATTCAGGCTGGTTCCTGCCGTCTGTGTTTTCAGCCAACCGTCACCCTTCTTGGTAAGCAAGGTCCCGCTGAAGGCCTTTTGCTGGACAAAGTCGGCGCTGTTGTTGATGACACCACCCTCGCTCGTCTTGAATGAGATGGGCGAACCATTGGTGACACTGGCAGTAGCCAGAAGTGTTGCTCCTTCCTGCATCACAAACTTGGTAGCAGAAGTGGTCACACCACCTAAGTTGCCGTATGTCAGCACATCATTGCTCAGGACGCTGACGCTCACCGTTCCACCCTGCAGGAAGTTACCCCCTGTATAGGTATTGTCGGTCTTCATTGTCAGTGTACCATTGCCTTGCTTCAGCAGTGCGCCACCTACAATCTTTCCTGTGCCAGAGATGGTATAGTTTTTGTTGCTGCGAACCACGAGCGAGTCAACGCTGACCTCATCTTCGAGGTTGATGTTGGTCTTGCTTGATGCTCCGTCCAGAACGACCTTGTCACCCATAACAAAGATGTCCTTTTCGCCCTCTGCATTCTGGAAGTTCTCGGTGTTAGCCTTGTCCCAGGTGGTATTTTCGCTTCCGGTCCAATATACGATGCCAGCATCGCGTACGCCCTCAACAACGAGGTAAATATTCTTCTCCTCCTGTATCAGTTTGGCTTTTTCGGTAGTGAGACCTTCTATCTTGATATTGTCCAGTTTACCTGTGATATTCTCAGCGGTTGCTATGAGATAATTTCCAGGTGTAAGGATGTTGGTGCCAGCCTCACGGTGTGGCACAACCTCAATCACGGGTTGGAGATAAGCAGGACCATAGGTAGTCCATGCCGTGCCAGTCTTGCGCTCGATGCTGAGCAACTTGGTGTGGATGGCGTCACTTTGGATATTCTCGCCGTAGAGGTCGAGGATCAGACGTGAACCAAAACCTAATTCCAGTGTGTCGGCATTGATGATGCCCACCTTGTCTGCTCCACCTGGACGGATGACAGAAGCATAATCGGCCTTGATGCTGCGGAATGTTCCGCCGTCACTGTTCAGTTCAGCAAAACGGTTCAGCCAAAGAGGACTGTTCTTCATACTTCCGTCAAAATTCAGTGTGCCTGCCCAGATGTTGGTCTCGCCAGTGTGGGTCATATCTACCTTGGGGAGGTTCAGAATACCGTCACCCTGCTTGATGAGACGTGTGTTGCCTGTCAGTGCACCACCTGTTACGTCACATATATAATAGGTATAGTTGATCTTTGTATTTTTTGTGGTAGAGTTGCTGCTTGCTGTACCTTGTACCCACGAGGGTACATTGAAGGTCACGATATACGGACTTGCACCATCAGCGATGCTCACCTTTGTGTCATTGGGCTCGCATACGATGAAATGCTTGTCCTCGTTGCTGATGATACCACCGTTGGGTACCTCTTCACGTCCAGTCATGGTCAGTGGGGGAGGAGCAAGGGTTATACCCTCCATCTCGCCCAGGAAGTAACTGGCATGAGGAGGCTGGTTGTAACCGAGGCACTCCCAAACCATGCCCTGACGATACTGATGATCATGCCAAAGGGTATAGTTGCGATACTTGGTGGAGTAAGGGGTGGTATAGATGCGCAGTTCGGTATTGTCAGCGTTTCGCAGGATAATCTCCTCGCGCCAGTCACCTATGATGTCACCTGTTGCACAAGGATTGTTCTTGGACCAGTTGCACATCTTTACACCACCCGACTGGAAGATACGTCCTGAACCGGGTTTGATGACGATGGCATCGCGTTCTGTACCGGGACTGTTCAGGATTTCCTCGCAGAGGTCACCATCCCAGTAGAGGCGGAAGTTAAGGTCGTTCCAGGCAATGAAATCACCTAATTCACTGATGGGTTTGTCAGCCACACTGCTGATCATACCCGTATTAACCGAGCGTCCCACACATCCGGGATAGCTATTGGAAAAGTTGCCCATCAAGGCACGACCGTCGTCACCTGTTCCCACGCTTCGGTAATAGAACTCGGAAGTGGTGGCGTTACGGTAGTTCATGTTGGGTGAACTTTCGTTGCAGGCAAACTGCTCCTGTCCCTTACGATAGGGATCCAAGTCGCCACAATGCTGAGCGTCTCCGTGACCTAATCCACAGGTTGACAGTCCTTTCCCGTTATCGTCAATCACCATAGAACCAAAGATCATCTCATCACGCCCATCCCAGTCTACGTCAGCCACGGCATAATTGTGATTGCCCTGGCCAAACCAAGGGCCGCTGGCATTACATTCCCAATACCAACGCTGGGTCAGTTTATGGGTGGCAGGATCGACATCGTAGGCTGCTGCCTTGTGTTTGGTGTAGATTCCACGACCCAGGAAGATGCTGGGGTGACGTCCATCCAGGAAAGGAGCACCGAAGAAGTGCTTCGTGCTGCGGTGACCCACGATACCCGTTCCCCAATCGCTGTCCAAACCACGTGTCAAGGGGTAGGTCAGATAGTCAGGGTGTGAGGATTCTCCAATCTGATAAGGCTTCGCTGTGGCACCTTCCAGATAGAGTAGGTACTCATTGCCTACGGAACAGTAGGGTAGACCACCGTTAGCACGATGGTCGGTAGTCATGCTGCCAATATTGGTAGTCGTCCCATCACTGTGGTGGATGATCATGTTGTCAGCACCACGCATCAGTACCTCAGCCTTACCGTCACCGTCCCAGTCGTACGCTACGGCATCCCATTGTTCGTCAGCTTCAGCCTGCATGTTGGGACCGAGGTCTATCCACCAAAGGCGATTTCCCTTGATGTCATAGCAGTCCAGAACATGGAAACGGTTGTTCTGCCCAGTGTCAGTTGCCACGTCACAAGGGCGTTTTACTATCAGTTCGGCTATGCCGTCACCATTAAGGTCGGCCAGAGATACGTCATTCAATTGATAGTCTGATGTAGCATCCAGTCCCGCACGATCAGTGATAGATTTTGTCTTAATGGGCAGATAGTAGTTTCCATTGCCATCAATGGTGCTCCAACGGGTGACGGCAGAACATTTCTTCTGCTCCACGCCGCGAACTACAGCAGCAACCTGATAACTGCTACTTGCGTTTCCTGAAGTATGTGTGTAGTTGGATACTTGCAGGTTTGACGCAATCTTCGCACCATTGCAGTACAGGTTGTACGTCACATCGTAGTACTCCTCACCCATAATGCGCCAACTTACAAAGTTTCCGCTTGAGGCAGGGGTGGCTACCAGACCACGGTCCAAAAGGTCGGTTGTTCGTTGGGCAGATGCCGTCGTTGTCAAGACCAGCAAAGCCATCAGCGAATAGATAATCTTCTTCATGTTTATGTTTTGGTTAGTTGAGTTTTCGTTTTCGTCTTTGTTTTTGCCTTCTCGCGAAGCCTTACAGCACCTCTGGTAACTGGAATAGTTTGGTACCATTGCTACCCTTTATCAATATGGTGTAGCCTTTTATCTCTTGCTGCCCAATGGCGGTTTTTGCTTCCTCGACAGTAGGGTAGAGGGTGATGCGACTGTCTGCAGGAGTCAGTTTTACAAACTCGTTGCCTACTAGCCATATTTTCTCTATCTTGCTCTTCAGCAGGCGGTCTACAATCTTCTGATGCTCCTGCTGGCTGTCAGCACCCAGTTCGCGCATCTCGCCGAGGATGACCATCTTGTGTGGTGCTTCTACGAAATCAAAATTGTCAAGTGCTGCTGACATGGATGTGGGGTTGGCATTGTAGGCATCCACGATGAGGCTGTTCTTCTCTGTCTGGCGTAGTTCGCTTCTGCTGTTGGTAGGTTGATATGCTTCCAAGGCTGCGTTGATATCTGCTACGGGTACATTGAAATGCAGACCTACACTAATGGCAGCCCTTACATTGGCAATATTGTATGCACCAATCAGTTTGGTCTGTATGGTGTACCAGGGTGCGTCATCTTCCTCGCGCCATTGTACTTGCAGGAAGGGGTTGACTTCCGATACGCGTCCCTCGATATAAGGTATCAAGGTGTCGAAGATTTGCAGACCTGCCTGGCTACCCATTTCCATGAGGTCTGTGTCAAATCCATTGATAAAAGCAGACTTACCGCGGGCAGAGAGATCAGCATACAGTTCACCCTTGGTGGCCTTCACACCCTCAAACGAACTAAATCCTTCCAGGTGAGCACGACCTACGTTAGTGATCAGTCCGTAGTCGGCTTGCACCATACGGCACAAAAATGCTATCTCGCCGGGATGGTTCGCGCCTGTCTCAATGACAGCTATTTCGTGATCTGGACGGATACGTAGCAAGGTGCGTGGTACGCCGATGTGGTTGTTCAGGTTGCCTTCGGTGTAGAGGGTGTTATACTTTCTGCTCAATACGGCGCTCACCAGTTCCTTGGTTGTGGTCTTGCCGTTGGTTCCGGTGATTTGCAACACGGGTATGGCTAATTGGGAACGGTGATAGACTGCCAGGTCTTGCAACGCTTTCAAGGCATCTTTTGCCAAAATGATACGGTTATCATCTTTAGGTGCGAATTCCTCCTCGTCTACGACGGCATAGGCACATCCATTCTCCAAAGCAACCTTGGCAAAGGTGTTGCCATTGAACGATGCTCCCTTCAGTGCAAAGAAGATGCTACCTTCGGGACAGTTGCGTGTGTCGGTAGTTATAATGGGGTGTTGCAGATATAATTGATAGAGTTCCTGTGTTTCCATTGCGTTATATAATATTAATTATGTGACAAAGGTACGAAAAAAATGCATAAAGAGGTAAATATCGAAGGTATTTTGTTTGCTTATAGTAAAAAAAGATGTAACTTTGTAGACTAGTTATACCAAACTAGTTATACCAAGATAGAATGAGAACCCCTAACTCCTTTACCATCAACGTGCGAGGCAAACTGATGGATTTGTCTCAGCCGCAGGTCATGGGCATACTGAATGTCACCCCTGATTCTTTTTTCAGCGGGAGTCGTATGCAGACTGATGAGCAGATTGCCCAGCGAGCCCGCCAGATCGTAGGGGAGGGAGGCACAATCATTGATCTTGGAGCCTACAGTTCGCGCCCCGGTGCTGCTGATGTCAGTGTTGAAGAGGAGACAGAACGTCTCCGACGCGCCCTCGCCATTATCCGCGATATCTACCCTGGGGTACCGGTTAGTATTGATACCTTCCGTGCCGAGGTGGCTTGTCGATGTGTTGAGGAGTTCGGGGCAGACATCATCAATGACATTTCGGGTGGTCAACTTGACGAGGAGATGTTTCCCACGGCAGCCCGCCTCAATGTCCCCTATATCTTGATGCACATGCGAGGAACCCCTCGGACTATGCAACAGCAAACCGACTATGTTGACATCACAGCCGATGTACTCCGCTATTTCGGTGAGAAAGTGGATCGTCTGCATAGCATGGGTGTAAAGGATATTATCCTTGATCCCGGCTATGGTTTTGCGAAGACTCTGGAGCAGAATTATGAACTCCTTTCCAGACAGGATGTGCTCTCAGTCCTCGGTTTGCCCATTCTGGTAGGTGTCAGTCGTAAATCTATGATCTGCAAGGTGCTCGGTTGTACTCCCGATGAGGCTCTCAACGGTACTACGGCTCTTCACGTATTGGCTCTTCAGCAGGGCACCAATATCCTTCGCGTTCACGATGTCCGACAAGCGGTTGAATCCATCAGGATCGTGGACTTCATGAAGCGATACTCATAACCCCTTACTCCCCTATACTTAATACTTTATACTTTTACTTTTAACTCTCAACTTTCCAAGTGCCATTCGAAATATACATAAAAGATGTTGTCGACATTCTTCTGACCACCATCATCCTGTTCTATATCTACAAGGTGATGAGTCAGACGCGCTCGTTGCGTGTTTTTACCGGAGTGTTTGTTTTTGTTACTGCCTGGATTGTTGTGTCCAAGGTGCTGGAGATGAAGTTGCTGGGTGGTATCATGGATCAGTTGATGAATGTCGGTGCCATTGCCATCATTGTCCTGTTCCAGAAGGAGATACGCAGTTTCCTTTACAATATTGGCATGCACAATGCCTTAGGTCGCTTGGTACGATATTTCCGCAACGAGAAGCAGGCTGAGGATGGTCATTACCGCAATCCTCGCGCTGTGGTTTCTCCTATTGTCATGGCTTGTTTGAACATGAGCAAGCAGAAGGTAGGTGCCCTCATAGTTCTACGCAATGATACTCCTCTTGGCGAGTATGTTTCTTCTGGCGAACATCTGGATGCTAAGGTCAGCCAGCGCCTTATCGAGAATATCTTCTTCAAGAACAGTCCTTTGCATGACGGTGCCCTTATCATCAAGGGTGATCGTATTGTGGCTGCGTCCTGTATTTTGCCTACTTCTCATGATATCGACATCCCCAAGGAGTTTGGACTTCGCCACCGTGCCGCCCGTGGTATCAGTGCCGAGTCAGATGCTTTGGCCATCGTGGTCAGCGAGGAGACGGGTAGCATCACCCTTGCCTATAAGAATCGCTTCCGTGTCAATGTCACCAGCGAGCAACTTGAAGAGGCTATGATGAAAGGCACTATCGAGTGAATCATTTCAAACTGCAATACAACCTAAATAAACAAATAAAACAATTATTGTATGTCATTAATGGAAAAAATCATCGCTCGTGCCCAGAGCAACAAGCAGCGTATCGTGCTGCCCGAGAGTCTGGAAGAGCGTACGCTGAGCGCTGCCGACAAGTCTTTGGCAGACGATCTGGCTGAGATTATCCTGATTGGTAATCCCGACGAAATCAAGGCACTGGGTGCCAAGTTGGGTCTTACTCACCTTGACAAGGCCACTATCATCGACCCTGCTACCAGCGAGAAGACCGAGGAATACGCACAGCTACTGTTTAAGCTGCGTGAGAAGAAAGGTATGACCATAGAGAAGGCACGCCAGCAGGTGCTCGACCCTCTCTATTTCGGTTGTCTCATCATCAAGAGTGGTGATGCTGATGGTCAGATTAGTGGTGCTCTCTCTACCACTGGCGACACCTTGCGTCCTGCTCTTCAGATCATCAAGTGTGCTCCTGGTATCTCCTGTGTCAGTGGAGCCATGTTGCTCATCACCGATGCTAAGCAGTATGGCGAGGATGGTGTACTCGTCGTAGGCGACGTTGCCGTTACCCCCATGCCCGATGCTGCCCAGTTGGCACAGATTGCAGTCTGCACCGCTCAGACTGCCAAGAGCGTGGCAGGTTTTGCTGAGCCACGTGTGGCAATGCTCAGTTTTTCTACCAAGGGTAGTGCCAAGCATGAGGTAGTAGACAAGGTTGTTGAGGCTACCCGTCTGGCCAAGGAACTCGCTCCTGACCTCAAGATTGACGGTGAACTGCAGGCTGATGCTGCCCTTGTCCCCTCAGTAGGTGAGAAGAAGGCTCCAGGTTCAGCCATCGCAGGTCATGCCAACACGCTTGTCTTCCCCTGTCTCGAGGTGGGTAACATTGGCTACAA
>DCIS01000121.1:0-715 GCA_002317475.1 Prevotellaceae bacterium UBA1720
TTTTCTACCTCATATTTCTTCTGCTGATCTTCATGTCCGCCACAGCACAGAATCTTCGCACCACCAGCGACGATCTTGATGGTGAAAGCATGGACGAGATGCGAGGCACCAACCGTCTTAGCTGGGGACGCGACACCACCTCAACAGGCGAGAAGGAGATACCCATTGGTATTTTCCAATGGAAAATAGACCCCGTTCTCGGCACGGTCATTCCCTCAGAGAACGAGGACACTGTACCCCATCTCTACAGCAATTTCAACAACACCGACGGTTACAATGGCGAGTATTCCTATCTCGGTAATCTCGGTTCGCCACGTCTCTCGCGCATCTATCTCAATCGCAACTATACAGCGCCGTTCCTCTTCGTTCAGCCCTACGACTATGCCAATTCTGGGCTTCGGGCATTGATGTTCTCCAACACGCTCTGTCCCGTCACCAATATGTCCTATCACAGTTGTGGAGACAAGCAGAATGGCGAGGATCGCTTCAGGGCATATTTCGCTTCCAACATCAACAAGATCAGCGGTTTTGGTTTCAAGGTAGACTATCTCTACGGTCGTGGCTACTATAACGCTTCACAGTCTTCCGACCTTAATGCCGACCTTTTCGGCTATTACCGCGGTGAACGCTACGAGATGCATGCCTGGGTGAATACTGACCACCAGAAGATATCCGAGAATGGTGGTATCGAGGACGATACTTATATCCGCGACCC
>DCIS01000121.1:795-2337 GCA_002317475.1 Prevotellaceae bacterium UBA1720
ACGACCAGCAGAACTATCACCTCTCTCATCGTTACAACATGGGTTTCTATCGCGAGATTCCCGTACCTGATTCCTTGCAACCGAAGATGCCTTCAGATTCTGAACTGCTCCTTGGTCTGCGCGACAGTATCAAGCAGGTACTCAACACCGATTCCATTCAGCGTCTTCATGTGCTCGATTCGTTGAAGAACAAATGGCTTTCCAGTCTGGTCACACCCACCGAGTTCGTACCCGTGAGCAGTATCATTCACACCCTCAATATCTCTAATCTCAATCACTTGCATTACGAGGGCAGCCAGATACCTGCCAATTATTATACCTATAATTATTATGGCAATACGGACAACCTGAAGGACCGTGCCAAGGGTCTTCGCATCCGTAACACCGTTGGTCTGGCCATGCGCGAGGGTTTCAAGAAGTGGGTCAAGATGGGCATCACGGCCTATGCAGCCCACGAGTATCGTAACTACCGTCTTCCCGCTCTCTGCTATGCCGATAATGCCGGTACAGGACTTTCCAGCCTCCAGACGATTGGTCTTAGTCAGCAGGGCATCAGGTGGAACAACGACAGTACCCTCATCACGCCTGACTCAGTCAGTACACAGCGGTACATCGAAAACCAGTTCTTCGTAGGTGGCGAGATTAGCAAGCATGATGGTCAGCTTCTCCATTACACCGTCAATGGAGAGATTTGTCTTGTGGGCGAGGATATCGGCGATTTCCGCATCGATGGCGAGGGCGACATCAACCTGCCCCTGTTCAAGCGCGATACGGTCACCGTTCAGGCTAAGGCTTTCATCAGAAACCTCCACCCTGACTTCTTCCTCAAGCACTATCATTCACGATCCACTTGGTGGGACAATGATTTTAGTCCTGTGTTCCGTACACGCGTTGAGGGGGCTGTCACCAATCAGCGCACCCGAACATCTGTACGTGCCGGAGTAGAGAATGTCAAGAACTACACCTACCTCGGTGTTCAGAAAACCCTGCTCAGTGGTAAGGATGCTACCAGTGTCAATAACACCGATTACAGTCACAACATCCTTGCTCTCCAGCACAGTGGTAATATACAGATATTCAGTGCATCATTGAAGCAGGACTTCACCTTTGGTCCCCTGAATTGGGAGAACGAGATTACCTATCAGACCTCCAGCAATCAGGACGTCCTTCCCTTGCCTGCCCTCAATGCCTACTCCAATCTCTATCTCCTTTTCCATGTGGCCAAGGTACTTCGTGTGGAGTTAGGTGGTGACATACGCTATTTCACCAACTACTATGCCCCCGACTATGCACCTTCTGTTGGTCAGTTTGTCGTGCAGGACGCATCCACCCCTCGTGTGAAGTGTGGTAACTATCCCATCATCAACGTCTATGCCAACCTTCACCTCAAACATGCCCGTATATACCTGGCAGTCAATCATGTCAACGCGGGTACGGGGCGTATGTTCCTCTCACCCCATTATCCCATCAATCCTATGACCATCCATTTTGGTGTTAGTTGGAACTTCTTTAACTAAGTCAACAAGACAACAAGTCAACAAG
>DCIS01000121.1:2346-14172 GCA_002317475.1 Prevotellaceae bacterium UBA1720
CAACAAGACAATAAGATGAAAGAAATACGTTGGGGATTCATAGGTTGCGGCGAAGCAACGGAGAAAAAGAGCGGACCAGCCTTTAGTCTGGTGCCCGGTTCACGCGTGGTGGCTGTCATGAGCCGTAACCGCGACAAGGCCAAGTCCTACGCCGAGCGTAATGGCATACCCCATTGGTATGACAATGCCATGGATCTGGTCTGTGATCCCGATGTCAATGCCGTTTACATCGCCACCCCACCCTCATCACATGCCACCTACGCCATCATGGCCATGAAGGAAGGCAAACCCGTCTATATCGAGAAACCATTGGCAGCAACCTACCTCGACTGCCAGCGCATCAACCATGTCTCCGAGGAAACGGGTGTCAAGTGCTATGTGGCCTACTATCGTCGTTATCTTCCCTATTTCCAGAAGGTGAAGGAATTGGTAGATCATGGTGCTATTGGCGAGGTACTCAACGTACAGATACGTTTTGCTGCCCCACCACGTGATCTCGACTACAACAAGCAGGATCTGCCCTGGCGTGTACAAAAGGACATTGCCGGAGGTGGTTATTTTTACGACCTCGCACCCCATCAGCTCGACCTCCTGCAGATGATCTTTGGTCCCATCACCCGCGTCCATGGATTCTGCGATAATCGTGGAGGACTTTATCAGACGGAGGATACCGTCAGTGCCTGCTTCATGTTCCACAGCAAGCTCCCCGGTTCCGGTTCATGGTGTTTTGCAGCACATGAAAGTGCCAAGACTGACCGTATCGAACTTATTGGTACGAAGGGACAGATATGCTTCTCCGTCTTTACCTACGAACCTATCGCCCTCCATACCCTCTCCGGACGTGAGGAGATACACGTCGAGAATCCCCAGCATGTCCAGCTCCCTCTCATCAAGAATATCGTCGAGGAGCTCCAGGGCATCAATTCCTGCACCTGCGACAGTGTCTCCGGTACTGCCGTCAACTGGGTCATGGACCGCATCCTCCGAAAACTATAACAGTAGCAATAATTCTTAATTCTTAATTCTTAACTTTTAATTTTTAACTTTTAATTTTTAACTTTTAATTTTTAACTTTTAATTTTTAATTATGTTGTACAGAAGCCTGTTTTCCATCCTCTTGTGTCTTCTGTCTGTATGCCAGACAGGTGCTGCTGAGAGGTCGGATCACCCTCAGGCACAGGAAGGTAGACCGTGCGTTATCACTTCTCGCTACGAAGGGGCTGACGTCTACCTTGATGGTAAAAGGGTTGGTGTCTGCCCGCACCATTGCATACTGCCCACCGGAACCCATTGGGTCTATGCTGTCGAGGATGGACAGACCTCCTCTATCACCCATGTCAAGGTCAAGAGGGGCGAGAACGGCGTTCTTAGTGTCCAGCTTATTTTTCATGATTTCATAGATCTTGCGTTGCCCTCAGGTACCATGTGGGCCACTTGTAATGTTGGGGCTGATAGGCCCGAGGAATACGGACAGTACTTTGCCTGGGCAGAGACTCGTCCCACAGGGGAGGATACCACTTCGGAATACACTTTCAAGAGTAAGATGACACCACGCGATGACGCAGCCTTTGTTCATTGGGGATCCCAATGGTGCATACCTTCCCTTGATCAGTTGAAGGAGTTGGTGGACAAGCGTTACACCATCCCCCTTTGGACCGTGGTGGGTGATGTCAACGGACTGCTCGTCAAGAGTCGTAAGAATGGGAACAGCATCTTCCTGCCTGCTGGTGGGTATAGCAACAATGGCACTCCCTCTGAACTCAATAAGGTTGGCAACTATTGGTCTTCCAATGGAGGTGGTTCCTTCACCAATGCTGCCTTCGAACTGTTCTTTTATGACAATGAGATTGATGTCGACTTCTGTGACCGCATCTATGGCAGAAGCATACGTCCGGTACTAAATACCAAATAATCCATCTCCTTACCTTGAACTTGGAACCAGAAACTTGGAACCAGAAACTATAAACCTATAACCTCATCGATAGTGCCTTCGTTGTGACACCGTAGTGCGTCCGTAGCAAATTCGATAATGCACGTACACACTACGGTATCACAACGTTGTCACTACGGACAAGGACATGACACGGATATTAAGCAGTGGACAGAAAGTTCAGAAAAATCTGAGTTAACCTCACTGTTTTGGATTTAGACATGATTATCAGCCTGTTAGTATTCATTTAACCCAATTCTATCCTCACTTTAATCCAATTCTATCCTCACTTTATCATCACCTTCTTGCCAAACAAGCGCCCATTTTCTTTGGCCACTACCTAAATCCTCATCAGCTTACAATCATGTTAGTGAGGATAAAGTGGGGTTAAACGTTGGGTTAATCAGGTTAACCTCACCATTTAATATTATTGGTATTCAATATGTTACGTTAAAATGGTTAGGTTGATAATATAAAGAATTTAGAGCGCTCAAATTCTCAATTATTTCATGACTTGTTTTAACATGACATCAATTTCAGGTAAAATGTGTATTGTAAGTATCAGATACTGTGAAAAATACTAACGTTTATTGAACTAATGCTTTTAGATGACATTTTTTAATCTACAAAAAAGTATGTTTCAAATCTGACAATTGTCACGTATAATACAAAAACTATCATATTTTTGCTCGTTCACCTGTTTCATCCTATCACTTTTTGTTCCAAACTATCATATTTTGTTCGTAGGGCATAACTTTTAATTTTTAACTTTTAATTTTTAACTTCCTCGCTCTTCCTCCACGCCCTCATGATGTCGGTCATCTGCAGGCCCTTGGGGAAGTTGCCGTAGTGGCCGTGCTTGCAGCGGGTGAAGAAGTGGTCCAGATCCTGCATCGTGTGCTCGGGTGCCTGCCACAGTATCTCGCGTGCTATGCGTTCCAGTTTCTCGGCCTTCAGTCCCTTGCGTGAGGTGTTCAGCGCCTCGCCCAGACGGTAGAGTTTTTTGATCACGACGCGTGTCGTGGCCGTAGTGCCGATGCGGTAACCCCACCATTTAAGCGTTAGGTCTGGCTTCTTTATTGCTTCATTAGCAGCAGCAATAGTCTCTGCAGATACCGGATAATGCGCATCCAGCCATGCTCCGAGTGCTCTCCAATCCGCCTCTTCCCCATCATCAGCGGTCTTTCTTCGTGTGTCATTGTTATTCTGTTTTTTAATACGTTCAACTCTTCTTGCCCACCCTCTCATCAGTGCCATCCAGTCCCTGATTTTGCGATTTTCCTTTAGGACCCAACCGTTCGTCTCGTAAAAATCATAGAACTCCTGAGCGGTAAAATCCGTTATATTCAGTTCCTGGTGATATCTTTCAACCATCTCGAAAGAAGGAGTGAAAAAAGATACTTTTTTGGTTTTTTTCTTATCATCATTATCATCAACTTCTTCTTTTTCTTTTTCTTCTTCTCTTAAAGGAGTGTGGGGAAACATCTCTTCTTCTTTTTCGTTGTCTTCTTTGCTATCATAGCATATAATATCATAGCATAATCCCTTTCGTCTTGCCTCCTTCATTCTTGTCACGTCCTTCATAATCTCTGAGGACACATACATCATTCTTCCCATATTGCCTTTGTGTTATTTTATAATTTAACACTGCAAAGGTACGAATAGTATGAAAAAGGGTGGTGTCACTTTTGCTAGGAAAAGTGACACCACCTTGAGGTGATTTTTAACATAATTTTACCTTTTCGGGCGTTTTCATTCTGTCATTTCCAGAAATCTTCTTCGTGGATACCCAGTTCGTAGCATACGTAGTCCACGGCACGAGGAGGCAGAAGCTTTTGCTTCTTGCTTACCACGCCCAACTGCTTCAATGCCTCACGGTGGCTCTGGATCCAACGACTGAAGGTGCGGTCACTCATGCCTGCCGCCAAGGCTAACTCAAATTTCATTCTTGCTTTCATAGTGGGTAATTGGTTTTTAAGAAACATGAATGGCCGCTCAGCGAAGCATCTCACTTTGTTCGCTGAGCGGCTATTCATGTTAAACTTTACAAAGGTACGAAATATTTACGATATATGCAAGAATATTTATCCAAAGTTATCCGCCAATGTCCGCCATATCACGCCAATTTCGTGTCGGAATATCGTAACTTTGTAGCGGAATTCCTTAGGGAGGCATTACGAAGGCATTACGAAGGAATGACGGACTCCTGACGAAGGCTGACTGATTAACAATACCTAGAACCGTATATGATAGAATGCAAATGGTAAACAGACTTTACATCCGTCTTGTGATTTGGGAAAATAAGGAAAAAAAGAATGAGGCATCCCAATTAGGTACCTCATTTACTTTTTGTATTCAAAAAAAGACTTTTGAGCCACCAGGGGGACTCGAACCCCCGACCCACGCATTACGAATGCGTTGCTCTACCAACTGAGCCATGGTGGCAAAAGCGAATGCAAAGGTAGCAAGAATTTCCGAAAAGAACAAAAATTTATTTGCTTTATTTATCACTTAACCCAAAATACTATGCCCTAATCTTTGATTAGAAAAGTTTTTTCCGTAACTTTGTATCAAATTCCAAAACATAGATCATATTGATCGCTTACTTGCAGTTTATACGCTCATAAATCTAAAATGAAGATGAAATACTTTCTCTTGGCAGGGCTATACCTTTTGACATTCATGCCCGTCAATGCTCAGAAGACTGTGGATCTGTCGGGCCAATGGAACTTCCAGATAGACCGTTCGGAGAACCTCCGACCTGGCAGTAAGTTTGATGACAGCATCCTGCTGCCTGGTTCGATGCCTCAACGTCTGAAAGGCGACAAGCCCTCGGTGAAGACCGTATGGACGGGTTCGCTCTATGACAGCAGCTACTTCCACAATCCCTACATGAAGAAATACCAGACGGAGGATAACTTCAAACTGCCTTTCTTCCTGACCCCAGACCGTCAGTACATGGGTGTGGCATGGTATCGCCGCAAGGTCAGCGTTCCCGCAGAGATGGCTGGTCAGCGCATCGTGCTGTACCTGGAGCGCCCCCACATCATCAGCACCTTATATATTAATGATAAGGAGGTGGGCACCAGAAACTCGCTCTGTGTGGCACACGAATATGACATCACGGACTACGTGAAGCCTGGCAAAGAGGCTACCATCGCCCTGAGAGTGGACAATGACCATAGGAAGGTGGGCGTAGGTCAGGACAGTCACTCGGTAACGGACCAGACCCAGGGTAATTGGAACGGCATCGTGGGACGCATCGAACTACAGAGTACCCCCAAGGTCTTTGCCGAACAGGTGGCCATCTATCCCGACATCAAAAGGAACCAGATACGTGTTGTCACCCATGTTGTACGCCAGAAAGGCAGTCAATGCAAGGAGGTCATCCTGAACTACCGCGTGAGCAACGATCTGGCCAAACAGGCAGAGAAGACTCAGCAGGTAACACTCAGCAGCGACACCACGGAAGTGAGCTTCACCTACCCTATGGGCGAAGACACCAAGCTCTGGGATGAGTTTGACCCTGCACTGTACTCCCTGAACGTCAAGGTGACGGCCAAGGGTACCAAGGAGTCCCACCAGCTCACAGAGACCTTCGGCATGCGCAGCATAGAGACCAGCGGTAAGGACATCCTGGTGAATGGACGTCTGACCATGCTTCGTGGCACGGTAGAGAACTGCGACTTCCCCACAACGGGTTATGCCCCGATGACAAAGGACGAATGGTTGCGCGTGTTCCGCAAGTGCAGGGAATACGGACTCAACCACATGCGCTTCCATAGTTTCTGTCCCCCCGAGGCTGCCTTTGAGGCTGCTGACGAGGTGGGCTTCTACCTGCAGCCCGAAGGTCCGTCATGGCCCAATCACGGTGTACGGTTAGGCAGCGGACAGATCATCGATAAATACTTGATGGAGGAGACCATCCGTATGGTTCGGAAGTATGGCAACCACCCATCCTTCACCATGCTGTCATGCGGCAACGAACCCTCGGGTGGCTGGGTGAAATGGGTGAGCAACTTCGTGGACTACTGGAAGAAGACCGACCCACGCCGCATCTACACCGGTGCATCTGTAGGTGGCAGTTGGGCATGGCAACCCAGGAACCAGTACCATGTGAAGGCCGGTGCCCGCGGCCTGGACTCCTGGAAGAACCATCAACCTGAGAGCAAGGAGAACTACCTGTCGAAGATAGACACCGTGAGTCAGCCCTTCATCAGCCATGAGACCGGTCAGTGGTGCGTCTTCCCCGACTTTGATGAGATAGAGCAATACACCGGTGCTGTGAACAAGGCCGGCAACTTCGAGATCTTCCGTGACATCCTGCGTGACAAAGGCATGGAGAAGATGGCACATAAATTCCTGATGTCCAGCGGTAAGACGCAAGTGATGTGCTACAAGGCAGAGATAGAACGCACCCTGCGCACTCCCCACTATGCCGGCTATCAACTGCTTGGTCTGAACGACTACAGCGGACAAGGCAGCGCCCTGGTAGGTCCCTTGAACGTGTTCTGGCGCGAGAAGGGCTACGTAATAAGCCGTGAATGGAAGGAATTCAGCAGTCCTGTGACCCTGCTGGCCGAATTGCCTAAGTTCGTTTACTGGGACGACGAGGACTTGCCCATCTGCATCAAGGTGAGCAACTACGGCAAGGAACCGCTGAAGAAGAGTTGGCTGGAACTGTCGGCCGACTTCGGTGACGGAACACCCAAGTTCATCAAGGCGCGCGAGGTGAATGTAGACCTGGGTCTGCACGAGGTCATGAACAGCATCTTCAATCTGGAGATGGGCATACAGCAGGCCAAGAAGGTGGTGCTGCATGCCACGCTGAAGGAAGAAGGTGGCGTGGTGATCACTCACAACCACTGGGACCTCTACGTCTTCCCCAAGAAGACCTTGCAACGTATAGAACAATCAGACAAGAACAGCGATATCCTGATCTGCAACACCCTGGATGACAAGGCTATGGAAGCCCTGAAACAAGGCAGAAATGTACTGCTGACAGCAGCGGGAAAGGTGAAGTACGGAGCAGGTATCACCCAGCAGTTCACCCCCGTGTTCTGGAATACGTCATGGTTCAAGATGCGTCCTCCACACACCACGGGTATGTACATCAATCCCTATCACCCAGTGTTCAAGGACTTCCCAACTGAAGACTGGGCAGACATGCAATGGTGGGCCCTGATGAACCACCAACAGGTGATGCTGATGGATGATTTCCCAGCAGACTTCATGCCCATCGTACAGCCTATTGACACGTGGTTCCTCTCGCGCAAACTCGGTATGCTCTTTGAGGCTAATGTGCTGAATGGCAAACTGATGGTGACCAGCATGCCCCTGGAGCAGAAGGACTACAGCAACAGTCCTGCGATAGCGCAGATGCGTCTGTCCATCATGAACTATATGCAGAGTGATGCCTTCCGTCCCACGCAGACACTGGATGTCAGTCTGATCAACGACCTCTTCAGCAAGAAGACACCTGACGTGAATATGTTTACCAACGATAACCCAGACGAATTAAAGAAAGGGGTTAGATGAGGTGGTTTCTAGGTTCTGGTTTCTCGTTTCTGGGTTTCAAGTTTCAGGTTTCTCGTTTCTAGGTTTCAGGTTTCTAGGTTTCTAGGTTCTGGTTTCAAGTTTTAGTAGTATGAATAAGATTAGAAGCATTTTGGCCATTGGTGCCATAGCATTCAGTACATTAGCACAAGCTCAGCGTTTTCACTACGACCTGACTGGTCGTGATGGACAGAAATACTACCTGTCAGAGCAGGTGCCCGACGGCAACTACCGCGTGACCGTGACACTGGGTTCGCGCAAGAAGGCAGGCAGTACCACCGTGCGTGGCGAGAGCAGACGCCTGTTCATAGAGAATGAGATAACCCGCAAAAAGGAAACGCGCACCATCTCTTTCCTGATCAACAAGCGCAACGTACACATCAACAACCGTGAGGATGTGCGCATCAAGGAAAGGGAAAAGACGAAGCTGAACTGGGATGACGAACTGACGCTGGAGATCACCGGAGACTACAGCACCGTGACGAGCATAGACATCGAGCGAGACACCATCGCCCCTACCCTCTTCCTGTGCGGCAACAGTACCGTGGTGGACCAAGACGAGGAGCCCTGGGCCAGCTGGGGACAGATGATACCCCGATGGCTGAACGACAAGGTGGCAGTGGCCAATTACGCCGAGAGTGGTGAGACGGCTAGCACGTTCATCGCAGTAGGCAGACTGAAGAAGGCGCTGACACAGATGAAGAAAGGCGACTACATCTTTATGGAGTTTGGCCATAATGACCAGAAGCAGAAAGGTCCAGGCACAGGTGCCTATTATAATTTTGCTACTGCGCTGAAGACCTTTGTCGATGAAGCACGCCAACGTGGTGTCACGCCGGTGTTTGTCACTCCCACACAGCGACGCTCGTTCGTGGGTGGTAAGATTCAGGAGACGCATGCCGACTATCCCGAGGCCATGGTATGGGTGGCAGAACGCGAACACGCACCATTGATAGACCTACACAGCATGACACGTACTTTCTATGAGGCTATGGGCGAAGAGGCTTCCAAGCAGGCCTTCGTGCACTATCCTGCCAATACCTACCCGGGACAGACCAAGGCACTTGCTGACAATACACATTTCAATCCCTACGGTGCCTACGAACTGGCGAAGTGCATCATCGAGGGTTGGCGCACCGCTTGCCCCGAACTGATGCAGTACGTGCGTCCTGAATATACACCCTTTGACCCTGCACATCCCGATGACCGAGCTACATTCCACTGGGTGGACAGCGAGAAGGTTGATATCGTCAAACCAGACGGAAACTAGGCGAGATGAATTAAAAATTAAAAATTAAAAATTAAGAGTTAAGATTTAAGAATTAAGAGTTTAATCTACTCGTTCTTGTACTTAAGTATAATACTTCTGAATTATGACAAATACAAAGAAAAAGATATTATATACACTGGGAACATGCATCCTGTTTGCCGGTGGTTGTGCATCATTCATCGGCTACAAAATCAAGTATGCCTCTTGCTACAACGGCAAGGAAAAGGCATACCTGTATGTTGATACTGACGATACGAAGGACAGTCTGCTTAGCAAACTGACAGCACACGAGGTCAACGTGTTTGGATGGGGTATGTTGGAGACTGCCTCGTCCTTCACGCTTCATACAGGACGATACGCCATCGAGCCTGGCATGTCCATCCTTAGTGTCTATCGCAGACTGCGCAACCACGAGCAGGAAGCGGTGAACATCACCATTCCCTCGCTACGTTTGAGCATTGCCCCAAAGGATCAACCTCAACCGATGAAACTTGACCGTCTGGCAGGCATCATGGCACGTAATATCATGGCTGACAGTACCTCCATTGCCGCGCTACTGGCTGATACCGCATCCTATACCAACTATGGGCTGACGGCAGAGACCTTCCCTGTCCTGTTCCTTCCCAACACCTATCAGGTGTACTGGGATATCTCGCCCGAGAAACTGATGGAAAGGATGAAGAAGGAATATGACAAGTTCTGGACCTCGGAACGCCAGGAGAAAGCAAAAAAGCAAGGACTGAGCCCTGCTGAGGCTACAATCCTTGCCAGTATTGTTGAGGAAGAAACTGCCAACAACGAGGAGAAACCCATGGTGGCTGGTCTATACCTGAACCGTATACGTCAGGGCATCCTGCTACAGGCTGACCCTACGGTGAAATTTGCTGTTGGTGACTGGTCATTGCGCAGGGTGCTACATGTACACCTGCAAGCCGAAAACCCCTACAACACGTATCGATATAAAGGGCTGACACCTGGTCCGCTGCGCATCCCATCAACAGTAGGTATTGATGCTGTACTCAACGCTGTGAAGCATGACTACGTCTACATGTGTGCCAAGGAGGATTTCAGTGGCACGCATAATTTCGCCGTTACCTACAACGAGCACTTGAAGAATGCTCGCAAGTACACTAATGCGCTGAACGCAAGGGGCATACGTTAGCCCCTTGTCGTTTCTCGACAGTGTATTACTCTTTCTTTTCCTCCTTATCCTCTTTCTTGGGAGCCTGCTTGAACTGGATAGTGGTCTTGGCACCATTGTCGGTCTTCAGGACAACAGAGGTGCGAATCGTGTCAGTCGTAAGGTTGTTAGCCACGGTACAGGGAACCTTGTTTATACCCGCCTTGCCAGAGGTTACTGAAGGCTTGATCATGTCCTCGTTTGCTGAGGTCAGTGTCCAGTTGTCGTACGTACGGAAGTAGATGGTGTCAGTAACCTGCATCGCACTGTCGTTCATAACGAACTCACACTTGGTAATGGTGCTGTTGTTGCTGTTGTAGGTGTACTGGGGTGAAGGCATAGCGATATGATGCCAGTTTGCCTGGAAATAGGCTGCATAGACCGTAGCAGACCAGTCGTCAATCTCAGACTTGCTGTCTACAAGAACGTAGCCCAAACGGGGTGAATCGCTGGTGTTGGGTGTAAAATATACAGGCAGTACGAACTGATAATATCCTGTGTACGTATTGTTGATCTTGGCACTTTCCTTTGCCTTGTCTATCGTGATGAAGTTGTCTGGATTCTCGGCATAGGGATAGTATTTGTACGAATCGAAGGTGTAGAACGCAATGGAATCGATACGTTTGGTCAGCATAGATCAACTCCTGTGAATTCTCGGGATATATCACAGCCACCTGGTGACGATAACTGTCTGTGTTACAAGCAACAAACATCAATCCCAAGCCACATAGTGCGCTAAATAAAGTAAGTTTTTTCATATTCATTTATTTGATTTTATTTACATTCACCCACAAAGGTACAAATTAATCATTATAAAATGTGATTATTATTTGGTTTTTTACCTAATTTAATATACTTTTGTAAATGAAAACAAAAAGGTTGTAAAACTGACAAAACGATTTCCAGTACAACGTCATAATGATGACCAATGTTTACCATAGCGAGATACTTCACCTTCTGCTGAGATGCGGAAAGGCAGGAATGCGTGTGGCAGACATCAGCCGATATGTTTTCAATATTCATGTCGGTTTGTTTGTGGATGATCTGAGATACGATGATCTGCATCAGACTATACGATGCTATCTCTGGCGTCAGTCCAAACTGCGTCGCTCCCCTTTCATGCGCGTTAAATATGGTATGTATGCCATCAAGGACGACATGGCCATCCAACTGGATTTTGATTTCGACCACCCCGAATCATATCAGCAAGATATGGATGAGGAGGATGCCAATCGAGCCAAGGATAAGGCTAAAAACAATCATGATGATTCACAACAGCTTCTCCTTTTCCCCGACTTTTTCTGATTCTGCAGGATTATTTTGTGGGAAATGCTTGTATGAAACAAAAGAAAATACTAACTTTGCATTAGAATAAAGCGATCTTTCACACTATTCTTTTTCAAAAAAGAAAGAGAAGAACCATATAGCCGCATCGGTTTGACTGGGATACTCATCAAATAAAACAGAAAACCGAGAATGCTTACGTATATCAATGGCGGGCCACGCCCTAACGGGTAACTTCGAGTCGGTGGATTACAAAGGTATACGGGCGCTCAAATCTTACTACTCGGAGTTTCATCACATCATCGGTGCGGTTTTTTTTGAAACAAATACTACATAACATAGCAAACGGTTAAAAGGAGAAATCCCTTTAACCGTTTGTCGTATTATGTGGAACACAGTGGAAATAGCTGTTATGGTGGGTTCTATAAATTCGCTTTGTTAGATTTTGGATTTATTTTTCGAGATTAAAGTGTTAGCAAGTGAAGGCGCGATGCGAGCATCGCAACTGAGTGCGCTGACAGTTTGAGCCGAAAAGAAACCTAAAGATGACAAAACGATAGCCCATAAAAATTAACATTCTATCGGTGGGAATTTATAGAACCCACC
>DCIS01000182.1:0-8150 GCA_002317475.1 Prevotellaceae bacterium UBA1720
CGTAATGCCTCTTAATTGCAGAAAAAGGAGAATGTAAAGAATTGTGTCACCTTTTTGAGGTTATCAGGTGCTTTTGCTTTGAGGCCTTATTTCTTCTGACTTGCCTCCAGCAGGCTCTGATAGTATGGTATGGACTTATTGGCCAGAATGTCCATAAAGACTTTGCAACTCTGCTTTTGACAGACGGTTTTCATCGTGTGTGCATAGTTTTGCATGGTGGCAGGGAGCTCCTTGATGGTTTTGGCCACAAGGTTGGGACGTGAACTGACGGAATGGGGAGACAGGAAGGAAATCATGTTCGTATCCTGCAACAGATTCAGGATGGCACCTACATTGTCAACATGCGCTCTGATGTTGACACGCTCAATGTCCTCGGGGGAAAGGTATTGTTTCAAGGTGCGGAGAGAACCATTGTTACGTTCCGGCAACACCAGACTCTGTCCTGCCAGGTCCTTAATGGAGAGGACGTCACGGCTGGCCAGGGGGTGGGTCTTGCTCATGACGGCACAGATACGATAACTGTTGATGGGCGTAGACTCAATGCCCTCACCTTCGTTGGCAGTATTGATACTGAAAGCAATATCCAGTTCGTGATTTACCAGCATCTTGTGCAACTCGTGGGTGGGCTTCATGTACATGTTGATGTGCAACTTAGGATAGCGTTTCAACATCTCCGCGATGGCGTAACGTGCGTAAGGTTCCATGGCAGCTGTCAAACCAATATTTAATTGACCAGTAATCAATCCACGAATACCAGACATGTGCTCTTGGCAGGTCTCGAAACTCTTCAATGCCTGACGTGCAAGGGGGAGGAGTTCTTCGCCGGCTTCTGTCAGAGAAACGACATGGGTACTACGCAAGAAAAGTTGTGTGCCCAACTCCTCCTCTAATAGTTTGATTTGCTGAGAGATGGCACTCTGAGAAAGGAAACACTGACGTGATGCCTCCGAGAAGCTGCGTGTTTCTGCCACATTGATGAAGTACCTTAGTTGTCGAATCTCCATAATATTAGATTATTTGTTTTATCGAGTGCAAAGTTATAAATTTTACGTATAACTGTTGTACAGGTTGCCAAGATTGTTTTAATAATATTATTAGATAGATTAATAGCACGGCATAGTGGAACGCCGTGCTATCAATAATTGAGTGCCTCCAACTATGTGTCAAAATGGCACAAAGAGAGAGAATGTTGGTTATTTCAGACTTGCTTCTGTGCGCATGCGACGCATCATGGCCTTGTCATTCTTAGGACAGATCATCAGGATGCCATTCTCCTCCACCACGACATAGTCTTTCAGTCCGCACACTAATGCAAGGTGTCCCTTGGGCAAGCGTACGATATTGCCTTCGCATTGGTAAAGCTGTGCCTCGGTATCTAATACCAGATTGCCATTCTCGTCGCTGAAATGGTCATTGGCACCTGTGTCCTGATTCGTGTGCAGTGCATCCCAACTGCCGAGGTCGGCCCATCCGAAATGAGCCTTCTGTACACAAACCTCGTTGTTACCCTCCATGATTCCCATGTCAATATTCAAGTTGGGTAGCATGGCGAAGAGCTCAGGTACGGTCTGCTCCTGCATGTGACTCAGTTCGCTCATCATACGTGGCAACTCTACTTGATATTCAGGCACTTTCTTGATAAGGGTGCGCAGGATGGTCTGCACATTGAAAAGGAACAAACCGACATTCCACAGAAACTCACCTGTCTGTAGGAACATCTCGGCATATTCGGCAGATGGTTTTTCTGTAAACGATTTAACCTTGAACAGGTCCTCTTGGATGGCCTCGCCCATCTGAATATATCCATAGTCCGTGTTGGCTATGGTGGGGGAAAGTCCCATGGTCAGCAGCACATCTTGCTGGCTTACGACATTCAGTCCCAGATTGACGTCGTGCTGGAAGGCCTGCTCGTTGGTGATCCACTGGTCGGCAGGACTACAGATGATGCTGGCTTGCACATTGCGACGAGCAGCAATAATCAAGGCGCCAACAGCCACGCTGGCCAATGTTCCTCGGCGAAGAGGTTCTGCTATGATCTGAGAACGTGGTACTTCAGGTAGTTGCTCCGAAACGAGATTAAGGTACTGTTCACAGGTAGAAACAAAAATGTTCTCGGGCTTCATGAAAGCAGCGAAGCGGTCGTATGTCTGCTGGAGCAGCGTGCGACCTGTTCCAAATATATCCAGAAATTGTTTGGGTTTGTCCACCTGGCTGTATGGCCAAAGACGGCTACCTGTTCCTCCAGCCAGAATCAGGCAATATCCTTCTCCGGATGCAGGGGTGTTGGTGGTGTTGGGATTGGTATCAATAATGTCGTTCAAACTCATAGTACTTGTTTTGTGCAATTCATGGTCTGGAGTGCGATTTTCAGGTGGGATTCTTGGTTTTTGAGTAGCGCTCCTTTTCTTTTTCTTTTGCTAATGTAGTAACAATCCTTGGATAGACCAAAAACTAACCCATGATTTGACATATTTTAAGCTGAATTGTGCAATCGGTATGACAAAGTTTGCAAATTCCATCCTTATTGTCTATATTTGCATCTTATAAAAGAAGGTGCATGACAAGCGAAGAATTTATATCTGTACATCGCCTTGACGATGTCCGCAAACTGGCTTTGAAGAAAAGTCCGGAAGTAGTGGATGTGGCATGGTGTCTGCAGCAGATTGAGGGCTGGCAACTGGCAAGAAAGAAGCTGCCTCGATGGGCAGAGGCTGATGGTACATTGTGGTTTCCGCCACGCCTTTCGGTGGAACAATGCAGCAGCGAGGCAACAGCCCATTACAAGCAGCAACTTGTGAAGCGATTGATTCCTGATGGTTTTCGTAGCAGCATGATGGATCTGACGGGTGGGTTTGGCATAGACTTCAGCTATATTGCCCCTTTGTTTTCCAAAGCTACTTATGTGGAATGTCAAGCGCATTTGTGTGACATTGCCAAGCACAACTTCCCCCTCCTTGGCCTCTCACATGCAGAAGTGGTTCATTCTGATTGCATCTCTGCTGAAAAGGATGCAGATTTGATATTTATGGATCCTGCCCGTCGTGATGCCGTTGGTCGGAAGACGGTTGCCATTCAGGATTGTACCCCTAATGTGGAGGAGATGCAGGAACATTTGCTCTCGCGCGTACGATACCTTATTATTAAGTTCTCTCCCATGCTGGATATCGCTCAGGCTTTGCGTGTCCTGCATCGTGTGGTCGAGGTTCATGTGGTAAGTGTGAAAGGGGAATGCAAGGAACTGCTTCTGGTGATGAAGGGATATAAAGGGGAGGAGGAAAGTCAGCCTTGTGAGGAGAGCACCGCCCTTTCATCTCTCCAATACCATTGTGTCAACCTTGAAACGGAAGATGCCCCATTAGTGTGTCCGGCTTCAGAACGCAACACGGCTCCCGTGATTGCAGAGGTGTCGTCAGCGACTATGCAAGGCTATCTTTTTGAACCCAATACCAGTATCCTCAAGGCTGGCTGCCAGGATACACTTTGCCAACTGTACGGAATCAGGAAGTTGCATCCTTGTAGCAATCTTTTCATCGGTGACCATCCGCTTGATGCCTTTCCCGGACGTCAATTTGTGATTGTGTCTGTAAGCGATTTTAATAAAAAAGGGTTGAAAACCCTACTGCAAGATGTCAAACAAGCCAATCTGACGACTCGCAATTTCCCAACTGCTGTTGCCGATCTTCGCAAGAAATTGAAACTGCAGGAGGGTGGGGAATACTATCTCTTCGCCACTACGCTTCATGACGGTTCGCATGCATTAGTAAAAGCAAGACGTGAGTGAAAATTAACCAGGTAATTCACAAGATTAATATGAGAATAAAGGGAACTTTTCCCGTGTTGTATACAGTATATTAGTGTTTATTTCGTATCTTTGCAAAGTGAATCAACATTATGTAGTTTTGCTAATGTGTTTATTATCCATTACGTACAAACAACGTACAAACAACGTATAAACAACGTACGTTTACGTAGGCTATACGTAGTCTGTACGGTGTCTGTACGTAGAAAGTAGGCAAAAAATCAACGTGCTAACCTTGACTAACATTACAGAATAAAGGCTGACTCTTTTGGAATCAGCCTTTATAATATAATAAGGTATGGTCGCTTACTTTACGCGATAGCGAACTTCCTCTGTGCGATACTTCTTGACTGTGTACTTGTCCTGTACATCCTTAACACCAGTAGCGGTGATGATGCTGACACGGTTCTTGTCGTTCTCCTCGAAAGGCTGAACGGTATCACCAAAGTACTCAGCGGTGATGATGTCACCGTTTACACCAGCATCCTTGAGAGCCTGAACGGCCTTCTCGCTACGCTGCTGAGAGTATTCCATGTTGATCTTGGGGTTACCTGTACCTGCATCTGCGTAAGACTTAACGGTAACCTTACACTCGCGGTGATCCTTCAGGAAAGCACCGATCTTTGCCAACTGCTGGTCAGCATCGATATAGTCACTCTCGCGAATCTCATAGAATACGTTCCAAGCAATGGTACCGCCCTCTACACGGGGAGAATATGCATCCTCATTATACCAGATGGTATCAATACGGGTTGCCCACTCCTCAACTGGTTCGGGAACGGGGATAGCCTTGTAACCAAACTTGAAGGTCAAACCGAGCTGTGCAGTCATCTGCCAATCATCCTTCTCGTTGATCTTGCTGTTGTAACGGTCAGAGAGACTGTTTGCTGTAATTTCAGCATTCACGCTGAGGTTCTTGCAGATGTTGTAATCCAGCTGAGCACCTACGCGAGCATTGTGGCTCAGGCGTGTACCCTTCCATGCAAGTGGCATGACATTCTTCATGGCATAAGCCTCATCGTTGTCCCATGCTGTGTTCAAACCAAGACCACCAATCAGATAAAGGTTCAAGGGGTAGTAGTTTTTCTTGCCAAAGAGGGTAACCATGTTCAGCATCAGGTCGAGATCAGTGGTAGCATATTTGTACTCATACTTCTGATCCATAGAGCTGTTCTTGAATGCACCCTTGTTCCAGAGGCCATTGACGTGCAAGCGTGCACCAACAACTGGAGTGAACCAGGCACCAATACCAAGACCTGCAGTCTGGGTAATCAACTTTGTGTTGTCATAGTTGGTGAAGGTTGTCTGGGCACCTCCCGAAACACCTACAAAGACATGGGGGAAGGGCTTGTAATCAAGACCTTCATTCTCTGCGTCCTGAGCTAATACAGGAACAGCGCAAGTAGCTAAAGCTGCTACAGCAAAGAGTTTTTTGAACATCTTCATTGCTTGTAATTATTTTAAGGTTATTTTATATGCTTAGTTTGCACGAACCTGAGTCTCCTCGGTGCGGAACTTCTTGACGGTCTGCTTGTCCTTTACATCCTTCAGACCAGTAGCGGTAATGATGGTCACGCGGTTCTTGTCGTTGTCAGCAAAAGGTTGAACGGTATCACCGAAATACTCGGCCTTGATCAGAGCGCTGCTTACACCAGCCTCGGTCAGTGCAGCAACAGCTTTCTCGTTACGCTGCTTAGAGTACTCCATATTGATCTCGGGGTTTCCTGTACCAGCATCAGCGTATGACTTAACGGTAATCTTACATTCGCGGTGATCTTTCAGGAAAGCACCAATCTTTGCCAACTGCTGATCAGCGTCAGTGTAGTCACTCTCGCGAATCTCGTAGAATACGTTCCAGGAAATGTTGCCAGTCTCAACACGGTCAATGTATTTGTCCTCGTTGTACCAGATTGTATCCACACGGGGTACCCATACCTCTTCAACAACGCGCTCAACCTTCTTGTGGCCGAACTTGTAGTTCAAACCTGCCAAAACCAGAAGCTGGTCGTTCTCTGAGGCAAAAGTCTCTTGCTGACCTGCGTGCATGTTGTAAGTGCTCTCCAAATTTACAGCGATGTTGCGAGTAATATCATACTCTACCTGCAAACCGATGCGACCATTGAAAGCGTTGCGGGGTGACTTGTCTGTGTGGTTCAGACGGTAAGCCTGGCTTGCCAGATCTGCAGCCTCGTCGTTATTCCAAGCGTGGTACAGACCAAGACCTCCAATGAAGTATACGTTGAGGGGGTAGTAATCCTTGCCACCGAATACGTTGCAGAGATTAACCAATACGTCTGCACTTGTGGTCAGATAGTTGTAGTTGTAGTAACCTGTAGGCTGACCAGACAGAACAGAAGCAGCAGCACCCTTGTTGAATGCACCATTGAGGTTCAGACGAGCACCAACCTCGGGGTTGAAGAAACGACCTACTGAGATGGCAGCTGTGGGGGTGATAGTCTTCCAGTTGTTGAAATACTTGTTGAATGTGTCCTGAATACCTCCCTGTACTCCTACAAACCAGTAGGGAGTGGGCTCGTACTCTCTTTCAACCTCTTGTGCTGAGATTGATGCTGAGATGCTGAACATCAGCATTGCTAAAGCGATAATCTTCTTCATTTTCATTCTTATTTTAATTTGTTTTTTACGGATTATGCGTATAATAGTTTACAAAAATACAAACTTGCTCATTTCTGACCAAAGGAAATTATGATTTTTTGCATTTTTTCGTTAAAAAGTACAATAAATTTGGTCAAAACGCGTGTGTTACCATAATAAATAAGTACCTTTGTGGGAATTTTAGTATTTAGGTGGGTTCTGTAAAATCCCATCTTTAATAAAACACACTACACATGTCAGCAATCGTAATCAAATCCGTAGAAAGTCAATCGGACTTAAAGCGTTTCATCCGCCTCAATCATGAACTGTATAAAGGTAATGCCTATGCTGTTCCTGACTTTGAGATGGATATGCTCGAAACATTCAATCCCAAGAAGAATGCCGCTTATGACTTTTGCGAATGCCAGTTGTTTTTGGCACTCAAGGACGGTAAAGTGGTTGGCCGTGTGGCTGCAATCATCAACAACAAGGCCAATACGACCTGGGACTGCAAGAATGTGCGTTTTGGCTGGATTGACTTCATAGATGATATAGAGGTAAGTCGCGCTTTGATTGATACGGTCAAGGATTGGGGACGTCAGCGTGGCATGGATCATATTGTGGGTCCTCTTGGCTTTACCGATATGGACCCTGAGGGCATGCTGACAGATGGTTATGATCAACTTGGCACCATGTCTACCATCTACAACTATCCTTACTATCCCGAGCACATGGATAAACTGGGCATGGAGAAGGAGATAGACTGGGTAGAGCGCAAGGTAACCGTGCCCTGTGCTGGTCATCATGCCCAGGACGATAAGTATTTCCGCGTGGCAAAGATTGCCGAGCAGCGCTGCAATCTGCACGTCCGTAAGTTCAAGAGTGTGGCAGAGCTGAAGAAGGATGGTTATATCAAAAAGGTGTTTGATGTGGTCAACAAGGCATACGCTCCATTGTATGGTTACAGCGAGATGAATGAACGTCAGGTCAATCAGTATGCTGACAGCTACCTGCCCTTCCTGGACCTCCGTCTGCTCACTGTTGTGGAGGATGAGAACAATACTCCAGTAGCCATGGGTGTCTGCATGGGTTCTCTCTCTCATGCATTGCAGAAGGCTGGTGGTCGTCTTTTCCCCTTTGGTTGGTGGCATTTGTTGCGTACATTGAAAAGCAAGTCGCATCGTTCGGAATACCTCGACATGCTGCTTGTGGCAGTACTTCCTGAGTACCAGAACAAGGGTGTCAATGCCATGCTTTTCGCTGATTTGATCCCTATTGGTGGCGAGATGGGCTTTAAGTGGGCCGAGTCTCATCCACAACTTGAGACCAACGACAAGAGCCAGGGTCAGTGGGCTTATCTGGAGCACGTGGTTCACAAGCGTCGCCGTTGCTACATCAAGGCACTCTAAGAACCATGGTGGGTTCTATCAAATCGCTTTGTTAATTAAAATTTGAAAATCCTTGGTCTAATATAAATGGCTGAAAACGAAATAGAATACGAAGAGGTACAGAATATCCCTCAAGAAACAGTAGAATACGCCGAAGAGAACATCCGGCATCTTTCCGATATGGAGCATGTGCGTACCCGTCCCGGTATGTATATTGGTCGTTTGGGTGATGGTTCACAACCTGAGGACGGAATCTATGTCTTGCTCAAGGAGGTTATAGATAACAGTATTGACGAGTTCAAGATGAACGCCGGAAAGCGCATTGAAGTAACTGTCGAGGATAATTTGCGTGTCACCATCCGCGACTA
>DCIS01000182.1:8238-9296 GCA_002317475.1 Prevotellaceae bacterium UBA1720
AAGGCATTCAAGAAGAGTGTTGGTCTGAATGGTGTTGGTCTGAAGGCCGTCAATGCCCTTAGTTCGCATTTCGAGGCGCATAGCTATCGTGATGGACAAGTTCGCCGTACCACATTCAATAAGGGCATTCTGCAGAGTGATCTGAGTGAAAAGACTGAGGATGAGAACGGTACTTATGTCTATTTCGAACCAGACAATACGCTTTTCAAGCACTATAGTTTCCGGCCTGAGACCATAGAGGTGATGTTGAGAAACTACACCTACCTCAATACCGGACTGACTATTATGTTCAATGGTCGTCGCATTCTCTCACGTAATGGTTTGAGCGATTTGCTGACTGACCGTATGGATTACAAGCCCCTTTATGATATTATTCACCTGAAGGGCGAGGATATCGAGATTGCCTTCACCCATACCGACCAGAATGGCGAGGAGTACTATTCCTTTGTCAATGGCCAGCACACCACGCTTGGCGGTACGCATCAGGCTACCTTCAAGAAGTATATTGCCGAGGTTATCAAGGACTATAGCGGCAAGGGCTACGAGTACGGAGACATCCGAAACGGTTTGGTGGCTGCTATCAGCATCAACATCCAGGAACCCATGTTCGAGAGTCAGACGAAGATCAAGTTAGGCTCGCTGACTACGGCTCCTGAGGGTGGCATCTCCATAGATAAGTTTATTGGCGATTTCGTCAAGGAGCAGGTAGATAATTATCTGCACAAGAACACAGATGTGGCTGACATCATCTTGCAGAAGATTGCACGTAGTGAGAAGGAACGCAAGGAGATGGCAGGTGTAGCCAAGATTGCTCGTGAGCGAAGCAAGAAGGCTAACATGCATAACCGTAAGTTGCGTGATTGCCGCGTGCACCTCAGTGATGCCAAGGGTACACAGCAAGAGGATTCCTGCATCTTCATCACCGAGGGTGATTCGGCCAGCGGAAGTATCACCAAGAGTCGTGATGTCAACACACAGGCTGTATTCTCCCTTCGTGGCAAACCCCTCAACTGTTTTGGTCTGACCAAGAAGGTGGTGTATGAGAACGAGGAGTTCAA
>DCIS01000182.1:9368-15994 GCA_002317475.1 Prevotellaceae bacterium UBA1720
ATTGTGGCAACTGATGCCGATGTGGATGGTATGCATATCCGTCTGCTGATGATTACCTTCTTCCTGCAGTTCTTCCCCGAATTGATCAAGAAAGGGCATGTGTACATTCTTCAGACACCACTTTTCCGAGTACGTAACCGTAAGTCGAAGGTAGGTAAGAACAAACTGAAGGCCATCGAGGAGGCTTTGAAGGAACAGCAGGAGGGCAAGGACAATGAGCAGACACCTCGTCGTAGCATATCTTTTGGCAATGACTTTATCACTCAGTATTGCTATAGTGAGGAGGAGCGCGTCCAGGCCATCAATGACTTGGGCCCTGATCCCGAAATCACTCGTTTCAAAGGTCTGGGTGAGATCAGTCCTGATGAGTTCCGTCATTTCATTGGTCCGGATATTCGTCTAGAGCAGGTGACCCTGAACAAGAGCGACCAGGTGGCTGAACTGCTGGAATACTACATGGGTAAGAACACCATGGATCGTCAGAACTTCATCATCAACAATCTGGTAATCGAGGAGGATCTTCCCGATGAAGAAGAGGAGTAATTAATTGTCAACTATCAATTCTCAATTCGTGAAGACTGCTCTTTTCCCTGGTTCGTTTGACCCTTTTACAAAAGGACATGCTGATATCGTCGAGCGTGCTTTGGCATTGTTCGACGAAGTCATTGTGGCCATTGGCTATAACGAGCAAAAGGCTGGTTGGCAATCTGTTGACGAACGTTTGTCTGCCATCAGGTCTTTGTATGCTGATGAGGCTCGTGTCAAGGTGATGGCATATACAGGTCTGACGATAGATGTTGTCAAGGAGACGCAGGCTACTTGCCTTTTGCGTGGTGTACGAAGTGTGAAGGACTATGAATACGAGTTGCAGATGGCTGACATCAACCGTCAGTTGTGTGGAGTAGAGACTGTTCTGCTTTTCACCCGTCCCGAATTTGCCAGTATCAGCAGCAGTGTGGTACGCGAGTTGGCCCATTTCGGTCGAGACGTTACTCCATTCCTTCCTGAAAAGAAATAACCTATATTAACCTATCATTCAAGATTATATCATCAAGAAAATGAGAAAGATTTCCATCAAGATACAAACCGCAGTATGGCTTTTTTGCCTTTTGTTTGTTGCCCATTTGGGTGCTGATGCCCAGTTGCATGTCAACAATAGTTTGAGCAAGGAGGAACAGAAACTGGAGGCTGCCATGCGCAAGCTGGTGATGGCTACGGCCATGACCACCCAGTTTTATGTAGACACCGTGGATTGTGACAAGTTAGTGGAGGATGCCATCAATGGTATGCTCAACAAACTCGACCCTCATTCTGCTTATTCTAATCCCAAGGATACCAAGGCGTTTACAGAACCATTGAATGGGTCTTTTGAAGGTATTGGTGTTCAGTTTAATATGTTGGAGGATACCTTGCTCATCATCCAGCCTGTATCCAAGGGTCCAAGTGAGCGTGTGGGTATCTTGGCTGGTGACCGAATCATTACCGTCAACGACACCAGTATTGCCGGCGTGAAGATGTCTCGCGAGGCTATCATGGCTCGTCTGCGTGGTCCTAAGGGTACGGTGGTAAAGCTTGGTATCAAGCGTCCTGGCATTAAGGACTTGGTGTTTTTCAAAGTCACCCGAGACAAGATTCCCGTGACCACCCTCGATGCTGCCTTTATGGTTACCCCAAAGATTGGTTTGGTTCGTTTCAGTAGTTTTGGTGCCACTACCCATGACGAGGTGGTTGGAGCTGTCAAGAAACTGAAGGAGCAAGGCATGGAGAGTCTGATTATTGACTTACAGCAGAATGGCGGTGGTTATCTGAATGCCGCTGCTGATATTGCCAGCGAGTTCCTGCCCAAGAATGATCTCATTGTCTACACCAAGGGTCGTGCTGTTCCCAATCAGGAGTTCCGCAGTACGGGCAATAATCTTTTCTCGGGAAAAATAGTCTGTCTGGTGGACGAATACAGCGCTTCGGCTGCCGAGATTCTTTCGGGAAGCATTCAGGATCAGGACCGTGGTGTCATCGTGGGTCGTCGTACATACGGCAAGGGTCTCGTACAGCGTCCTATTGAGTTGGCAGATGGCAGTATGATCCGTCTTACCATTGCCCATTACTATACTCCTTCTGGCCGTTGTGTGCAGAAACCCTACGAGATGGGTGACAAGGAAGCCTATGCGAAGGATGTGCTCAATCGTCTGAACAATGGTGAGTTGACCAATGTCGATAGCATGAAGGCTCATATCCCTGATTCCCTGAAGTTCAAGACCCTTCGTGAGGGTCGCACCGTGTATGGTGGCGGTGGTATCATGCCTGACTATTTCATTCCTCTCGACACTATGCAGTACACCAAGTTCTACCGCGAAATGTCGGCTAAGAGCGCCATCATCAACACCAATCTCCGCTATCTGGACAAGAATCGCAAGAAACTGGCAAAGCAGTATGCCACCTTCCAGCAGTTTGATGCAGCGTATGATGTGCCCGATGATCTGGTAGAGACCTTGTTCAAGAATGCAGAGAAGGAGAAGGTTACTCCCAAGGATGAGGCTGAACGCCAAGAAACCATCCCACAGGCTAAGCGCATGCTAAAGGCTCTTATTGCCCGCGATCTCTGGGACATGAGCGAGTACTTCCAGGTTATCTATAAGGATAATGAAATGGTGAAGAAGGCCGTGGAATTGTTGAGCGTTGAGCGTTAAACCCTCACCTCTCACCTCTCAACCCTTATCTCTCAACGATGATCACTTACAACGTACAGGGTACAGAGATGCCCCAGATAGATCAAAAAGAGGTCACGGCTTGGATAGAGCGTGTGGCCTCTGAACATAGTCGTAGGGTAGGGGATATCAATTTCATCTTTGTGGACGACGAAACTATCCTCCAGATCAACCGTGAGTTCGTGCATCACGACTACTACACCGACCATATCGGTTTTGATTATTGCGAGGCAGATTTCCTCAGTGGAGACATCTACATCAGTGTGGATACTGTCCGCACCAATGCCGAGAAATTTGGCTGTACCTACGATCAGGAATTACACCGTGTCATTATCCACGGTGTCCTCCACCTCTGTGGCATAGAAGATAAAAGTCCACAGGACCGTATGGTCATGGAGGCAGAAGAGGATAAAGCACTTGCGCTTCGTTGAACAGGGTTTTCCTAGATATCCTAGTTTTCCCTAGGTGTTCCTTGGCTTCATAGGTTTCCTAGACATTCCTAGATTTTCCTAGGTATTCCTAGACATTCCTAGACTTTCCTAGGTTTTACATTCCCTCAAACAGGTCACCCTGTCCGTTGGCAAAACGACCAGTGATTTTTCTTCCCAAATGTTTGTATGCCAGTTCGGTGACCTCTCGTCCACGAGGAGTGCGCTTGATGAATCCTTCCTTGATTAGGAAGGGTTCGTAGACTTCCTCCACCGTACCACCATCTTCTCCGATGGCCGTTGCAATGGTGTTGATGCCCACTGGTCCACCTTTGAATTTGTCTATGATAGTCAGCAGAATCTTGTTGTCTATCTCATCCAGGCCATAGCGGTCAATGTTCAGTGCTTCAAGGGCATAGCGTGCTATCTTGAGATCAATCCTGCCGTTTCCTTTCACTTGTGCAAAGTCACGGACACGTCGCAGCAACGCATTGGCAATACGTGGCGTGCCACGACTGCGACTGGCTATCTCGCCGGCGGCTTCAGCGTCTATGGGCAATCCCAGGATGCCAGCACTACGCTGGATAATGTGCTGCAAGGTTATCGCATCATAATATTCAAGGTGCAGGTTGATGCCAAAACGGGCACGCAGGGGGGCTGTCAGCAGTCCGCTGCGTGTGGTAGCACCCACCAGGGTGAAGGGGGCAAGGTCAATCTGGATGCTGCGTGCCGATGGTCCCTTGTCTATCATGATGTCTATGCGATAGTCCTCCATGGCCGAGTACAGATACTCCTCCACCACGGGCGAAAGACGGTGTATCTCATCGATAAACAGCACGTCGTTGGCCTCCAGCGAGGTCAGGATACCTGCCAGATCACCGGGCTTGTCCAGCACAGGACCGCTGGTCAATTTGAATCCTACACCCAGTTCGTTTGCAATGATATTTGACAAAGTGGTCTTACCCAGTCCTGGAGGACCATGCAAGAGGGTATGGTCAAGGGGTTCACCGCGGTATTTGGCTGCCTCGACGAAGATGCGCAGATTGTCCACCACCTTCTGTTGTCCCGAGAAATCCTCGAATCTCAGGGGGCGTAGGGCATTCTCGTAGTCCTTCTCTTTCTGTGTGCCTTGCTGGCGAATATCAAAGTTGTCTTCCATGTGGATGGGGTACTCTTATAAATAATGTTATGACTTAAGCGCAAAGTTACAACAAATAATCCATACTTCATAATCTATAATTCATATTTATTTGTTAACTTTGCAACAAATTGAATAATGGGGTCAGACCCCCTTATTCACTCAAGGTGTAAATCTTATGGTACTGAACTATATTTGGATAACTTTCTTTCTGGTGGCCTTCCTCACGGCATTGGTTCGCTTGATCTTTTTTGGGGACATGGAAGTCTTTCCTGCCATCATGGATTCAACTTTTTCCTCTGCCAAGACGGCTTTCGAGATATCATTGGGTTTGACGGGCGTTCTGTCTTTGTGGATGGGAGTTATGAAGATTGGTGAACGTGGTGGATTGGTCAATGCGTTGGCACGATGGCTCAGTCCTGTGATGGTTCGTCTCTTCCCCGATATTCCAAAGGGACACCCTGTATTCGGTCATATCTTTATGAATATCAGTGCGAATATGCTCGGCCTGGACAATGCCGCCACACCTCTCGGTCTGAAGGCAATGGAGGGACTTCAGGAACTGAATAAAGAGAAAGAGGTTGCCTCCAATCCCATGATAATGTTCCTTGTGCTGAATACCAGTGGACTGACCCTTATCCCAGTTAGCATTCTGGTTTATCGTGCTCAGATGGGTGCTGCCCAACCTACCGACGTCTTTATCCCCATCCTTTTGGCAACAACGGTAGCTACGATGGCCGGCATGCTTATCACCAGTGCCTATCAGCGTATCAACCTGTTCTGTCGTCCTATTATGATCATGCTTTCTCTGCTCTGCCTCTTGGTCAGTGGTGTCATTTGGCTCAGCACTGTGATTGATCGTGAGGTGATGAATCAAGGTAGTACGCTCGTGGCTAATGTACTGTTGTTTAGTATCATCTGTTGTTTTATCTTGGCTGGTGTTCGCAAGAAGGTGAATGTTTATGAAGCCTTCATCGAGGGAGCCAAGGGAGGTTTTGAAACGGCAGTTCGTATCATTCCCTACCTGGTGGCTATTCTGGTGGCTATCGGTGTTTTCCGCGCTTCTGGTGCGATGGAGGCATTGGTTGACGGTATGCGCTGGTGTGTGGAGAGCCTTGGTCTTACAGCCGGCTGGGTTGAGGCCTTGCCCACAGCCTTGATGAAACCGCTCAGTGGCAGCGGTGCACGTGGTATGATGGTTGATGCCATGCAGACCTATGGTGCAGACTCCTTTGTGGGCCGCCTGTCGTGTCTCTTCCAGGGGGCAACAGATACCACCTTCTACATCCTTGCCGTTTATTTCGGTTCGGTGGGCATCCGCCACACCCGACATGCTGTAGCCGCTGGATTATTAACTGATATCGTGGGCGTTATTGCCGCCATCATCATCGCTTATTGCTTCTTTTAGACCCCCTAACCCCCTTTATGGGGAAATAGTTACTTTTCACTCTTCACTTCGCAAATCGACATGGCAAACATGAAAACCTTGGCCAAGGATACGGCCATCTACGGACTTTCAAGTATTGTAGGCAGATTCCTCAATTATCTGCTTGTTCCTCTGTATACTTACACGCTCAAGTCGTGTGCTGACTATGGCATTGTGAGCGACCTCTATTCCCAGACCGCCTTGGCCCTTGTCATCCTGACTTTTGGTATGGAGACCACCTTCTTCCGTTTTGCCAACAAGGAAGAGGATTCCGAGCGTGTGTTTAGTACTACGTTACTGATGGTCGGAGGTGTGGCAGTCCTTTTCCTGGCTCTGGTACTTGGTGGTTTGCCTTGGGTGGCAGGTGCTTTGGGGTATGCCGAGCATCCCTGGTATGTGGGTATGATGGCCATCATCGTGGCGATGGATGCTTTTCAGGCTATACTATTCGGTTATCTGCGCTTTCAGCGAAAGGCTATTAAGTTTGTGACTTTCAAGATGTTGTTCATCTTCTTGAACTGCAGTCTCAATGTCCTTGCATACGCCATTTTGCCTCATTTCCTGGAGTCTTGGCCCATCACCGTGTTCTGGACTATCCTGATTAATCTTATCTGTACGGGTACGGTGATGTTATGCTTCTACAAGGAATTGCTGGGTTGCAAGTGGCAGTTTGATGGCAAGTACTGCAAGGGCATGCTTCTCTACACCTGGCCCTTGCTCGTCTTGGGTATAGCTGGCATCTTGAATCAAGTGGCAGGTCAGTTGATGCTGCCTCGTATCCTGGAGAAGGAGGAAGGTCGCAACGCCTTGGGTATCTACAACGCCTGTGTCAAGGTGGCTATGATTATGGCCATTATCACCCAGACTTTCCGCTATGCCTACGAACCCTTTGTCTTTGCGCAGAACAAGGATAAGGATAAGAACGAGAC
>DCIS01000182.1:16136-16683 GCA_002317475.1 Prevotellaceae bacterium UBA1720
ATGATGGGCATCTATTTCAACCTCAGTTTCTGGTATAAGTTGATTGACAAGACCATCTATGGTGCATGGTTCTCACTGACCGGTTGTGCCGTCTTGTTGGCCATCAACTATTTCTTCATACCCCGCTATGGCTATATGGCCTGTGCATGGGCAGGTTTTGCCGGCTATGGCACGGCCATGGTGCTCAGTTATGTAGTGGGGCAGCTGAAGAATCCCATCAGCTACCCCCTCAAGAGTATTGGCGTCTATGTTCTCATCACAGCCCTTTTCTTTGCCGTGATGCAGAGCCTACCCACAACATGGCCCACCATACTTCGTCTTGCTATCAACACGGTGCTCATCCTTGCCTTTGTGGGCCACATCATTTACCATGATCTTCCTTTGGGTAGTCTGCCAGTTATTGGCAAATACTTTAGGAAGTAGTTGTTTACAGGCCGAGTTCCTTGATCAGGTTGTCGGCATGTCCCCATTTGTCGATGAGGTAGAGTACGAAGCGGATATCCACACCGATGCAACGTTGTAACTCGCTATTGAAGAGGATGTCACC
>DCIS01000019.1 GCA_002317475.1 Prevotellaceae bacterium UBA1720
TTCCCTGTGGGCAGGGACGGATTCGAACCGCCGAAGGCGTAAGCCAACAGATTTACAGTCTGCCCGTTTTAACCACTTACCTACCTACCCTTTCTGCCTATTTGCAGCGAAAAGCGGCACTCACACCGCTAATCGGCTGCAAAATTAGGCATATTTTTTTAATCACCAAAACTTTTTAGCTTATTTTTAGTGATTTTTCTGTTTTTCTTTGTATTTGGACAACTGTCTTGTCAGTATGTCACAACAATCGTCTATTGCTTCTTCAAATGTGTTGCTAATCTTGTCTGCTCTGACCTCGTTACCGGGAAGGGCTGCAGAAATGCAAACCTCTTTGTTCATTGCAGTCTCAGGCTTAACAACCTTCAACGACACCTCTACCTTTCTTATTTCATCACTGAACTTCTCTAACTTTGAGACTTTCTTCTGGATGAAGTCTTGTAACTTCTCCGAAGCCTCGAAATGGATGGCTTGAATTCTAATCTCCATAATCGTTGCTTTTAGGGGCTCGAGGGTGAGCCTGGTTATACATCTGTTTTAACTCCTCTAGCGTGGTATGTGTATAAATCTCGGTTGTAGCCAGAGATTCATGACCAAGTAGTTCTTTTACAGACTGTAAATCGGCGTGATGATTCAACATAGAGGTTGCAAAGCTATGGCGAAGTGTATGCGGAGATCGCCTTTTTGTAGTTGTGACCAACGAGAGGTATTCCTTCACGCTTTCTTCAACCTTGACCTTAGACAATCTCAATCCCGTCTGGGGAACTACGAACAATGCTTCTTGCTGATCCGTAACCGTTTCAAGCGCATTGCGAACTTCCATATAGGTTTTCAGTTCGGCCTCCAACTCATCCCCAAAAGGTATAAGTCTCTGCTTGTTTCGCTTACCTGTGACCTTCACGAGACGCTGACCAAAGTCAATATCCCTGCAATTCAGTCCTACCAATTCAGAAACACGTACTCCTGTACTGTAGAAGAACAGAAGAATCAGGTGGTCTCGTGCACCTTCAAAATCCGCAGTAAAATAAGGCCCGTCCAAAAGTGCATTCATTTCTTGTTCTCTGACAAATGAAGGGAGCAACTTTTCTGTTTTAGGTCCACGTACATTATACACAGGATCTTTCTTGACGAGTCCTCGCATCAGCAGGAATCTGTAAAATGAACGAAGGGCACTCAACTGGCGATTAACTGAACGAGGAGACAATCCTCTGTCCATTTCGCTTATCATCCAGTTTCTCACCACATCGACATCCAGTTCACTCCACACGGTTTCTGATTCTGGGACAATTTCACCTGCAAGACCTTTTGGCCTGTCTTGGTGTTCGGCTTTGCTTTGTTTCTCAATATGTAATTCAAAGAAGTCCTTGAACGCTTTCAAGTCCTTGGCATACGCGGCATAGGTTTTTTCCGAGCAATTCCTCTCATAATGGAGGTAATTTTCAAAAGCCTTTATCCACATATTGCCTCATCATACCGTTTTCGGCAACGAATATAGGAAATAAATTCGACATCTCCAAGAGAATGTCCAACAAATTTGATTAATCCTCTACTCTTTGCAGTTTCTGAACGTAAACGGCACGCTCCATAGCGAGTCTCTTCAGTACAGAGGGCTTGTCAAACTGCTGACGGCGACGGAGTTCCTTAACCACACCAGTTTTCTCATACTTTCTCTTGAACTTCTTGAGCGCTCTTTCGATGTTCTCGCCTTCTTTTACGGGTACTACAATCATTGTTTTGTTTGTTTAATTAAATAATGTTATTAATGTGCATTGTCTAAAATGCGGCGCAAAATTACTACAACTTTTTGACACGGCAAAGCATTTTACTCTTTTTTTGCCATTTTGACGACCATTTTATGCAGCAAGGGCTACAACCTACGTTGCAGCCCTTACCTTATTATTATAAATACTTGAGTCAGAAGGTCAGTGGCAAAAGAGTCCCCAAAGCCTAATGACAGAAGTAGTGATTACAGGTTTGCGTTGTCTTTGCCCCAATCCTCAACAGCGGGAATGATGCCGAGACCGATAATCTCGTCACGCATCTTCTGAAGATGCTCGTAAGATGCCTGGAGTGCAGCCATCTCCTCTGCTGTACCTTCGGGAGCAGTGAAGTGAACACCATCCTTGTCAATAACAGTAGGCATAGCCATCATTACGTTCTTGTAACCGCACTTGTCGCAGTTTACATAGCAACCAGCAGGCCAGGTAAAGGGTTCGCCACCCATTGCACCCTCGATCATCTTAACAGCCTGGTAAGCAGGGCTCTGAAACGAAGAACGTCCACGCAACTTGATAATGTTTGAACCTCCCTGTGTTGTCATGTGCTTGATCTCAGCCCAACGCTCCTCGCTCAAAGGAAGTTCAGAAAGAGGCTTGCCGTCAATCATGGCCTTAGAAGCAAATACAGCCATCTGCTCGCCGTGACCACCATAGGTGTAAGCACCGGTAACCTTATCCTGCTGTACCTTGAACTCCTGAGCCAACTGCTGCTGCAGACGGGTTGAGTCAAGTGCTGCGAGAGAGGTCAGCTGGTTGGGCTTCAAACCAGAGTGGATCAATGCGGTTAATGCAGTAACGTCAGCGGGATTGAAGATAACAACCACGTGCTTTACATCGGGGCAGTACTTCTTGATGTTTTCACCAAAGTCTGCTGCAATCTGGCAGTTGCCCTTCAACAAATCCTCACGGGTCATACCCTCCTTACGAGGAGCACCACCAGAAGAAATAATATACTTTGCACCAGTGAAAGCCTCAGCAGCATCAACGGTGTATGAAAGGTTTGCACCGGGGAATGCACAGTGACACATCTCATCGTAAACACCATGAACACCGGGCTCATAGATATCATACAGACAGATGTTGGGAGTAAGACCGAGCATCAATACGCTCTGAACCATGTTAGAACCGATCATACCACCGGCACCAACGATAACGAGTTTCTCGTCAGTTAAAAAAGCCATAATTTTGATTTATTTAGTTGATTGATTTTCTAATTTTGGCAAAGTTAAACAAAATATCTGAAAGATAAAACGCCAAACAAGATATTTTTTCTGAAAAGCGTCTAATTTATCAAACCTTCCTTACAATCAGGTCCTCTTCAAGGCCTCAGTAGCCTCAAGGAGCCATGCACGGTCAGCCTCATCTGATAGCAAGGGTAGCAACGTGTCACGTACCTGTTGATGATACTCGTTGAGCCACTGCAATTCCTCCTTGGTGAGCATTTCCAACACAACAGGACGCTTGTCATAAGGGCAGAGGGTCAAGGGCTCAAATTTCAGGAACTGTCCAAAATCCGTATCACCAGCCTTTACGCAGAGCAACGTGTTCTCGTGACGCACACCAAACTTCCCAGCAACATAGATGCCAGGCTCGTCAGTAACGTTCTGTCCAGCACGGAATGGGATAGTGGTATCTCTACGACAATTCTTACGAATCTGGCAAGGTCCCTCGTGCACACCTAATCTATGTCCTACTCCATGGCCTGTACCATGCCCGAAATCATAACCTTCACGCCACATAGCCATTCTGGCAGCCGTATCTAACTGCAAACCTACCGTTCCTTCTGGGAATACCATGTGCTGCAGTTGCAGGTGTCCCTTCAAAACCAAGGTATACACCTTCTTTTCCTCGTCTGTCAAAGGTCCCAGAGGCAGGGTACGAGTGATATCCGTACTGCCACAATCATAATGACCACCACTATCCAGCAACAAAAAACTCTTTCGTTCCAGCGGAACATCCGTCTCGGGTGTTGGTTCGTAATGCACCACGGCTCCATGAGGGCCATATCCAGCAATGGTCTCAAAGGACAATCCTCGGAAACCCTTCTGCTCAGCTCGCAGCGAGGTCAGCAATTTGTCCACACCAATCTCCGTCAAGGTTGCTGCTTGCTCATTATCAGCCCATTCGTTCAGTCTACGAAGGAACTGTACCATGGCTACACCATCACGCACATGTGCCTCTTTGAAACCCTGAATCTCGGCTTCATTCTTGATGGCACGCCAAAAGGTAACAGGAGTCTCATCCTCCAACTCCCTGGGAGCCTGTTCGTAAGGAGCAAGGGTGATGCCTAGACCTGCCAGATAAGCCTCCACCTCTGTGGATATCTGTTCGCGATGAACGTAGTAAATGTGCTTGCCGTCTGTTTTTACGAGCAAGAAGGAGATTATGAAAGGATTGTAAGGGATATCATCACCACGCAGATTCAACAGCCACATAATTTCCGACAACTCCGTGATCAGCATCTGTTCTTCACCCTCGCATTCTATCCACTCAAGCAGTCTTCCCAACTTACTTTCAGCCGACTCCCCTGCATACTCCAATGGCATTACCTCAGCCATGCTTAGAGGGAAGGATGGACGATCCGTCCAAAGTTTGTCAAAGGGATCTTCTGTAACAGGTACACTCACGAGTCCGCTCAGCAGCTCCTCTTTCAGGTCTGGCACCATCATGTCGGGACAGTACCCTACCAGCCAATGACTTTGACTGGCAGCTCGAGCAGCAAGCCACGTGTTGACAGACACATCTACCAGGTCTTTCATCAGGGTAAAAGGTGTGCCCTGCAACTGCTCCTCTGCCTGCAACCAGTAACGCGAGTCTGTCCAAAGTCGAGCCTCATCCATGGTTATCACGGCTGTACCAGCACTTCCAGTAAAACCACTGATCCATCTGCGACACTGCCAGTGCTCGGCCACATATTCCGAATTGTGGGGGTCCATCGTAGGTACAACCATGGCAT
>DCIS01000062.1:0-2218 GCA_002317475.1 Prevotellaceae bacterium UBA1720
TCCGTCGTCACACTCTTACCGTTCTGCCCACCACCATACATCACCAGGCACTTCTCCAGCTTCAAGTTCTTCGTGAAGCAATAACCCAGGTATTCACCCAGCAACATCTGCGACTCCTTCTCCGGCAGCACCTCGTCCAGGAACTTATGCCACCTGGGACATTGTGCCTCAGGCTGATAGCCATAGGGAATCACGTAGGTAAAGAAGTCATCGCGCACATGCTTGCGAAAGTTCAGACTGCCGTCGCTCGTCACTTCCAACGTACCATTCTGCAGGTTGATCCACACCTCACCCTTAGGCACGTACTGCTCACGGTCACGCGACACACGGAAGGCTACAGCCTCAAACAGCGTATTCATGAACTTTGGGTTCTCGGCATACTTCTGATCCAACCCTGCAGCATACGCTCCATCCTTCACAAAGTCATAGAACTGCTGGGTACGGATGCTCCTCCAGTGCGTACCGATATACAGGTACACCACCTGCTTTGACATCTGCTTCTGTACATATTCCGTCACGGTGATGTTCCCGTCAGCAGCCTTCACGATAACCGAACTTACCTCCTCGCAGAACTTTGCATCAACAGTCTTCTGTGATTTAGCCTGATCAATAATTGCGTTCAGTCTGTTCGAGATGTCATCCACCCTCGCCACATACGAACTGAGATGTTCCGCCACGATATTATGGTCGTACATCTCACGTTCTTTCTTCAAATCTTCCAAGTCCTTTTCAATAAAATCTTCCATAATCAGACTTTTGGGTAAATAGTTCCTGCCCCGTGGGGCAAGAACCTAATTCGTAGTTAGCACACTCTCTTCACCATTGCCTGGAAGGCTTCGTCCAACTCCATCTTGATGGCAGTGGTGTTCTTCTTGAAGCGCTCCTGCTTGATGTCCAGGTTCATCTTCACATTACCATTCACCTTGATGGTGGACTTTATGCCATACTCCTCGCCAGTGTAGACCTCCTCGGGCTTGGGCTTATCCTCCTTGGGTTCAGCCTTCTTGGCCTCCGGAATGGTGACCAGGAACGTCTCGCGTGCCTTGTCATACTTCAACTGTACGGTAAACTCCTCGTCGTCCTTGAAACGACCTTCAACGTCAAAAATCTCAACGTTGGCTTTGTTGTAAATTAATTTCGCCATGATCATGTTGTTTTTAGCTATGCAACAATCGTGTTTCTCACCACATCCAGCACCTTCTGCAGCGTGTCTGTATTCATCTCGACTGTGAACTGCACGCTGTAGCTATGCAGATTCTTCTTGATGAAGAAACGGTACGTGCGATACAACCACTTGCCTTCAGGCATCAAAGTGTCATCCTTGGGCACTGGTAGCGTATCCAGTAGACCACCCAGCTTCAGTCCAGCAAGGTCGTTGACCTCCTTCAGCAGAGCCAACTGCGTGTTCAGCACCACGCGATCCCTGATCTCCACCTTCTTCTCATCCTTGTGCAGCACGAACTTCTCCAGGTTGTCCAGCACATCCTGTCCGTACTCCTTCTCGTCCATGTGCTCCAGGCAGTACAGCACATCTGTGCCCCATGCCTTCAACGCGTTCAGCTTCTGCTTTCCACTGATCTCCTTCTCCAGGGCAGCCATCATCTTGTTGTACTGCTCCTCCATCTTCTTTGAAATAGCCATAGTTTTTTTATTTATAAAGTTTGAAAGTAACATCATTATGCACCCTCTGGTTGTAACTTTTGGTCATGAACTCAATGTCTACCTCGATGGTGTCACCCACCTTGTAGTCGCTGTGTTCAAACAGATCCACGCTCTCACCTCTCAGTGTACCTTGCAGGTATTGTGTACGGGCGTTCCCTGTTTCCGAGTGTTCTACCCATGTCACCACAATGTCCTGTCTCTTCCATGCCAACCCGGTCGTTGAACTCACTCCCTGGCTTGACTCGTTGATTACGGCAATTACTACTTTCTGTACCATAATTTTTTTGTTTTTTAGTTTATTAAATGAGTTTGGTTTCAAATCTGGCACAAAGGTCGTACTGATTATTTGTGATTTTTGTATCAACCTCTGAAAATATTTCATTAAAAGATAAACTGCCTACCCCTTCGTATATGTAACGCTCTATGGTACAGTAACTTTTATTAGTCTTCTCTGCTATTTTTTTAGCCAATACATTTGTAGAACACTGAAACACTCCATGCTTCAGCATTGCACCCACAATCTCACATATATATTTCGTGCATCTGCGTTCATGTG
>DCIS01000062.1:2247-2676 GCA_002317475.1 Prevotellaceae bacterium UBA1720
GGTTCTGCGTCAAGAATAGCATTTACGTATATGTGTACCATATTAAGATCAATTCCTGGTCTTACATACTCCCAACAAGAGCGAATCAGTTTTACTGCCTTTTTGATCAGGACTCTGTCTTCCTCTCCATTAGTATCAGCCAGCAAAATCAGTTTATGATTTCTTGCTGCCTCGATAATCTGTGGTTTGCAGAGATCATCTGCACCCACGCAAATAAATTTAATCATTGCTTTTGTCCTCCTTGTTTGAAAACAAAAGCACCGGTGCTTGGCTTTCGCCAACTCCCATCTGCCACTATTTAGGGCCCACGCAACAGGTGAGAGTTTGTTTATTTAGTTTTTATGCCGTGATATCAAAATTAAAGGTCAACTGTATGCTAGTGATCTTTGGTAGTAAGGCTACCTTCTGCTTGCTTACCAACTCGTTCAG
>DCIS01000062.1:2754-2978 GCA_002317475.1 Prevotellaceae bacterium UBA1720
GCAATGAAGAGCGACTCCAACTTGGAAAGGATGTAACAAGACACCTCACGTGTACCGCCTTTAGGCATCTTCACCATTCTCGATGTCAGCTCAAATTTGAGCCCACATACATTCTCCCAGGCCTTCTCCATGTTACGGATGTCACGCATCACATTCTTGTGTGCTTTACCTGTCAATTCGGCAATCTCAAGCGATGTAATTCTCTCCTCGCCCTTTGCCATCTC
>DCIS01000062.1:3086-3508 GCA_002317475.1 Prevotellaceae bacterium UBA1720
AAAAATAAAACCGAAACCCTTTCGGTAAGGGTTTCGGTCATATTTCGGTTATATCAGTAATGTTTATTGTAGTGCTTTATCTACAAGTTGTGCCACTTCTGCAAAATAATTACTTTTAACGGCTTGGCTATTGGAATTACATAGATTGTTTGCATTCCATAATCTTTCAAAAGGTTCCCACAGAGGGTTTAGATTAAGTTTTCACCTATTGCTCTGGCAAGTATTGATGCGCGCCTCATGCCATTCATGGTAGGTTGGCATTTATTATCAACCAATCCTGCATGATATGCTTTCTGCCATAATACCATTGCATCGTCAGTTGCAAGTATTGTGATTGAGGGTTTTGTTATTGGTATTTTTAATGTGCTATCCTTCTGATTTTCTTTGTCCTTCAACCACAAAAGGAATTCATCTTTCAGTTC
>DCIS01000043.1 GCA_002317475.1 Prevotellaceae bacterium UBA1720
TTGCCAGAGCACCATTCAGCCACTTGCCGCAGATGTCTGCCTCCTTGAGCATGTTGTCAAACATCTTCTTTGCCTCATCCTTCTTGCCTTGCTTAACCTTGGCACTTGCAGCATCGAAATAGATACTGAAAGTGCTGGTGAAGGGACGAATACCATCACGATAGACAAGTGAGTAGTTGAGGTCGCGCTTGTGAGCCTGAGTTGCATAACCATACCAGTTGAGGTACTGCAAACCATTGTCCTTCAACTTGTCTGTAATCTTGGTAGCCTTATCGTACTGACCCAGATATGCCCAAGCCTCAGCCAACTCGTTGCTGCCGCTGGCAATGCTGTGAGGAACGGATGCATCGGGAATCATCTTCTCGGCATACTGCAGCACCTCAAGGGCACGCTTATCCTTGCCTTCCTCAATCAGCTCGCTTGCCAGGAGAGAGAACATACGGCGGTGAGTCCAGCACATACGCATCACGGTCTCGTCCAGATAGAGGCCAGGTTTGTCAATACCGCCAAACTTGAACTTGTGCATGATGTTATCATACATCTTGTCGGTATCATACTCATTACCACCAGTGGTGAAAGGAGTGATGCGGTAAACCAGACCCTCCTGAATGAAGTTATCGCCCAGAGAACCATAGGCACTCTCACCTACGGTCACAGCCACGTACATAGGACGAACCCAGTTGGCATTGGCCAGCATCTCGAGCATCATCAGCTCTGACTTATAGACAGCATTATGCTTTGCCAGAGAGATCTTCATCACATCGGGGATAGCCTGAATGCTGTCACCAGGAATCTTCATGCCACTCTTCACAACAGCCTCCTTGTCCACGGTAATCTGCAGATTCTCTGTGGGGAAGATAGGACTGTCAATATACTTGGCACGGAAACGGTAAGCCTCATACATCTGCTGATAGTACTTGGCATACTCCTCATTACCCTTCTGAAGGGCATCCTGAAGCTGGTTCTCGAAGTTTGCCATCTTAGCCTCTGCCTCCTGACGGAGTTGGGATTTCAACTGTGCCACCTCAGGATCCTTGTTCAGAATCCACTTGTCGATGATGTTACGCAACTCGAAGGGATTGCCACCAAAGAGTTTATTGATGTCTGACTCGCTATAGCCCTTGTTCTTCAGATCCTTGATCACATCCTCCAGAATGTTAGGCAGCACCATGATAGCTTCATTAGTACCGGAAACATACTGCAGACGTGGCCAACTGATAGGTAGTGAAGGAGAATCATAGGCAGGACGCTTCATCTGGTCGATGTACCAGTCGGTCTGCAGATACGAGAGGTTGCAGACACGGGCATCCGTGCGGAATCCCTCTGTCTCCTGAGCATACCACAAGGGGAAGGTATCGTTATCACCATTGGTGAAGATGATAGGATTACCCTCGTCAGACAGACAGGAGAGGTAGTTCTGGCCGAAATCACGACAGCAGTAGCGACCAGAGCGATCGTGATCGTCCCAGTTCTGAGCAGCCATCTGCAAGGGTACAGCCACACATACACAGGGTGCAAGGGCTGTAGCTAACTTCAGCTTATCTTTCTTGATGAACTTGTTCATGATGTCTGTAAGGGCCACTACTGCCATACCAATCCAGATAGCGAAGGCATAAAAACTACCAGCATAGGCATAGTCGCGCTCACGAGGCTGACCAGGAGTCTGGTTCAGGTAAATGACAATAGCAAGACCTGTCATGAAGAACAGGAAGAATACTACCCAGAACTGCTTCACACTCTCGTCATTGCGCATAATCTGCCAGAACATACCAATGAGACCCAACAAGAGAGGCAGCATGTAGTAGACATTATGTCCCTTGTTATTTTTGCAGAGATCATCGGGAAGCAAAGACTGGTCACCCAAACGGGCATTGTCCAATACAGAGATACCCGAGATCCAGTTGCCCTTCTCAATGTCATAGCCACTACCATTCTGCAGGTCATTCTGACGACCGGCAAAGTTCCACATAAAGTAACGCAGGTACATGTTACTTACCTGATAACCAATGAAGAACTGCAGGTTCTCCCAGAAGGTAGGGACGTATGCTGTGTAGGCACGACCATATCGGTCCTCCATCGTCACAGGCTTACCCTTGAATCCACCAGGAAGCATATTGCGGTAGTCATACTCATGGCCATCGTCATACATGCGGGGGAAGAGCATGTTGTACTGATACTGATACTTGTCGTTGTAACGGATAATCTTGTACTCATCGGGCTGGTTAGGATCAGCTTTCTCCACCTGTTGGTAAACGGGTGCTCCACTGCTCTTGACAGGATTGCCATTGCTATCCCAGAGCAGTTCAGAAGCAAAGGTCTGGCCATAGAACAAGGGACGATCACCATACTGCTCGCGGTTCAAGTACTGACCCAGAGTGAAAATATCCTCGGGAGAGTTTTGGTCCATGGGAGTATTGGCTGCACTACGGATGACGATGACAGCATACGAACTGTAACCGATCATAATCATCAGCATGCAGAGCAAAGAGGTGCTCTTCAGACGGGGAGTGAGCCAAGGTCTGAACCAGAGTACCCATGCCAAGATTGCCAAAAGGGCGATACCAATGACAACACTCTTTACACCATAGTCATAGAAGGGGATACCCAACAAAGCTACGCTGAGCAGATAGGCTACATTGGTGCGAGTCTGACTCTTACCGCTATGAGTCTCAAAGATAGCCCAGACAACGGTTCCTACCAACGCAATGATGTAGATGATAAGACCTGTGTTGAAAGGCATACCAAGACAGTTGACAAAGAGCAACTCGCTCCATCCACCTACCTTCACGATACCAGGCACGATACCATAGAGCACAGCTGCAAGCAATACTACGCTGACACAAAGAGCAATGAAAGTACCCTTCATGTTGACATTCTTCCACTTGCGATAGTAGAAAATCAATACCAAGGCTGGCAGACAGAGCAGGTTCAGCAAGTGAACACCAATACTGAGACCAGTCATGTAGGCAATCAGAATCAGCCAACGGTCACTGCTAACCTCATCGGCACAGTCCTCCCACTTCAGCATCAGCCATACTACGAGGGCCGTAAACAGCGAAGAGTAGGCATATACCTCACCTTCAACAGCACTGAACCAGAAGGTATCACTCCAGGTGTAAGCCAAAGCACCCACCACAGCACTTGCCTCGATAGAGATAAGCTGAGGAAGGGTCTCTACCTGACCATTCTTACAAATCAGGCGGCGAACCAAGTGTGAGATGGTCCAATAGAGGAACAGAATACAGAATGCACTGAGTAGTGCAGACATCGTGTTGACCATTTTCGCCACGCTCGCAGGATCACTGACAAATTGTGAGAAAATGTTGGCCGTCAACATAAAGAAGGGTGCGCCTGGTGGATGTCCTACCTCCAGCTTATAGCCGGTGGTAATAAACTCCGGGCAGTCCCAAAAGCTTGCCGTAGGTTCAATCGTACTGCAGTACGTAAACGCTGCAACGGCAAAGATAAGCCAACCCATTAGGTTGTCTACCAATCTGAAACGCTTCATTGTTTATTTGTTTTAATATTAATATTGTGTTCTAAAATTAGTTATCTTTTTTGTTCCTATCTCGTTATCCACCTTTAGGAAAAAACCTACTGTGTTGCATTCATGACCAACCACATCAGTATCCCATAGCGTAGTGACTTGCCAAGTGTGACACAGACGGCTGTCAGCCATACATTGGCTCTCATATAACCCAATGCGACAGAAACCACCGATCCAAACACTGGTACGAAAGTGAAGAAACCCAACCAAGCACCATAGCGCTGAACAAAGGTGGAGACTTTCTCCATCTTCTCAGGCTTTACATGGGTGTACTTCTGAATCTTCGCGGGGTCACCTAAACTTCCTATCCAGAAGTTGAACATACTGCCCAAGACATTACCAATAGTGGCAGAAAAGAACAAGGGTATCAAGGGTACACCCGCCAACTGCATACCAGTCAGCACAGCCTCACTGCTGAAAGGAAAAATGCTTCCCGCAATGAATGAGGCCACAAACATGCCTAAGTATCCGTATGATATCAGGAATTCTAGCATTTAGATGTACGACTGCAATATGGTTAATGTATCTTTTAGGGGTATGGTAGGAAGGAACAGCGTAACACCACCCAGGGCTAAGATGCAGAGCATGCAGAGCACAAAGAGGGTGTTGGTGAACCAGCTTTTCGTCAGGGCAAAGAAGTGCACAGCCAATGGAAGACCGCAAACTAGCAACGAGGGGAGCATATAATCCAGATGCTGGGGTTGCAAGACTGCAAACAGCAGAATCAGAAATGCGTCTGTTACGAAGATGTACAGCAACATTCTGACACTGATCTTGTCATTGTAACTGGTACTCAGATAGTGCAAACCACCCAGTATAGTCAGCAACGCGGGCAGGATGAACGACACGGCCTGTTGTAAGGTAAGAGCCAGATAGTTGTCGGGCAAAACAGGCAAGACATCCGTGAGTAGGAGATACCAGTTTGTAAGGCAAATGTAGTCATCGGTTATTACCGATGGCACCAATACAACCATCGTGGGGAATAGTGCTCCAAAGAGGATGGCAAAGAAGGTGCGAAGGGTTGCACTGCGCAGATAGACAGCCTGATGCAGCAGAAACAGCGGCACAAAAACCACTATCCAAGGAACGAACAATATGCCAATGCCAAGGAACAGTCCTGCATGGAAACTATCACGTATAGGCTGGCGTTTCTCATAGCTTTCGAAGAGAAAGAAATGGGCGATGATTAAAGCCAAAGCCACTATACTGCCATGCTGCCAGACATGCAGAGAGGCTGTAGCCCCTGCGAAGAGAATCCAAGCACCTGAAACCATTCGCGTACGAACACGAATCAGCTGGAAGCGATTGTTTATCTCCATCAACACATAGGCAGTGAGTATAGCAAGAGCCAGCCCGATGACACAATCCAAAGGATTCTGCCCCAAAGGAAACCACCACATGAGAGCCGCAAAAACAGCACACAAGGGCAGCGTCATTTCACTGCCCGCTATGCGGTTTTGTAGTCGGTCTCTTCTCATGTCTTTTCTCCTCAAAGCACGTTGCTCATTTCAGTCTTTTTCAGCCAGATTACAAATCAGCACCGATATCCGAACGGAAGTACTTTTTCTCGAACTTGATCTTCTGTGCCTCTTGGAAACTCTTCGACAAAGCCTCAGCCTTATTGGCTCCGTATGAACTGACAGCAATGACACGACCGCCAGCCGTCACCACCTGGCCATCCTTCAAGACAGTACCAGCATGGAAGACAATACTGCCCTCAACCTCGTCAATGCCCATGATGGGGAAACCTTTCTCGTAAGCCTCAGGATAACCACCACTGACCATCATCACACAAACAGCTGAACGGTCATCAAACTCGATGGTCTTCTGTGCCAAAGTCTGGGTTGCAACACCTTCAAGCAGATCAACAAGGTCGCTCTTAATGCGCAACATCACGCTCTCGGTCTCAGGATCACCCATGCGTACGTTGTACTCAATGACCTTAGGTTCGCCGTCCACATTAATCAGACCAAAGAAGATAAATCCCTTATAGTCAAT
>DCIS01000054.1 GCA_002317475.1 Prevotellaceae bacterium UBA1720
GTAGCGGTCAACTTATGGCGCAAGTAATCAGCAGCATACAAACTGGTGAAGATATCGTACTTGCCCTTACGATCCTGGTGCATGTAGGTGTAGCCCAAAGTAAGGTTGTTCAAAAATATTTTCTTTTGTAGAACCTGATGAAAATCAACCTTCAACTCTGTCTGTACACCCAGATTGTCCAGGTCAAAGTTGTCTGCGTGAGCAGCATCGCCATATACAGCCTTCACATAGTCAATCATATTGTGACCATGGTTGTAGAAACCACGTAGTGTCCAACACAGACCCGTTGTACGGAACTGTGTTCCCAGTGACACGGATTGGTTCTCCTCGGGTTTCAGTTGATTGTTGCCCGTGATATCAGGACTATTATAATAAAGGTCCGTGAAAGAGGGTAGACGGAAGCCCTTGTTGTATGAGAGGTAGACTTTCCATTGCCCATTAGGACGATAAGCCACATCTACACCTGGGTAGAAGCGGAAACGGTGTCCCACACTGTTGTTACCATTAGCCAAGATACCAGCACTAAGGGTCCAGTGTTCGAGGAGGATGTTGTGCTCCAGATTGTAACTGACGTTGGTACGATTGGCCTGCTTGGTGTATTGCTTCTCTGCTCCATGAGCCCAAACGAAGTCAATACTGTCCATCATCTTGCCTAACGAACTGGACAGGATGCCCTCGTTGCGCAACTCGGCACTGACGGCCGTACGACCTGCCACCCAATTGAACCATCCACCCATCTTAATGCCATAGACATCTGCCTGGTGTGAATTGTTGGGTGTGCCTTTGTGCCATTGATAGTTGTCGTAGGTGCGGTTCCAGTACACTTGGGGTTTGAAGTGGAATTTCCCTTTCGTCTCGCCACTGACACTGATGAGGTAGCGCTCGTTCTGCTCCCACTGATCGTTGCTCATGCCACTGTAGAAGGTGTTGGCGCCATACGATTTGCGTGAGAAACCGAACTGCCAGTCAAGGTCGAAATCCCTATTGGTGTAGTCACCCTGGTAATAGAGCTGACCTTTCTTCCAGTCATCATTCAGGGTACCACCATCACTTCTACCACCACCTCCACTGATTTTGTGTGTGAAGTTACGCTTTACCCATGCCAGACGAGCGTCTCCCTGGAATGTGCCATGACTGCCACCCTCAGCACCTACGCTTACATTGCTTTGTGTGTCGTGTCGTGTCACGATGTTGATGGCTCCACCAAAGGCCTGACCGCCATACACACGACTTGCTGCACCCTCCAGCACCTCTATACGTTCGATGTCAGAGATTGAGACAGGGAAATCGGCAGCCAAATGCCCAGTATGGGGATTGCTGATGTTCACTCCGTTGAGCAGGATGGTCACTTGCTCGTAGGTTCCGCCGTCAATGCTGATGTCCGTCTGAATACCAAAGCCACCACGTTGCCGGACGTCCACGCCAGTGGCTAATTTCATAAGATCGTTGATACTTTGCACCCCCGCCTGCTCAATGTCACGGCGACTGAGTACACTCACGATACGTGCTGACTGCAGTTGTGTCAGCGGGGCCAGTGCACCGTTTACGGTCAACTCGCCCAGGCTCTTACCCTCTTCATCATCAACCACGGTCTGATGGGTCGTTTCTGGCACCATTGCCTCCACCTTCTGGATGGTAGCAGTTGCCAAAGTTGCAACAGTAAGGACACCGATGCGTACCTCACGACTCAGACTGTTGAAGATGCTGTAGCCCTTCCTGCCATAGTGCTTGAAGGTTACGGGCTTAGCCTCTTGAATCTGATGTTTGTACATCTTTAAAATTAATAGTTAAAAATTAAAAAATATAAATTATAATGCGTCAAACGCGTTACAAAGGTACGCAATTATTCAGAAACAACAATAACAACAACTAAAGAAACAACAAAATAATTGGTTATATTACAATTTCGTTATATCTTTGCATGCATGAAACATCCCTAACCAACTAACATGAAGCCATTTTTCCTATCCTTGCTTTTTTCCTTTTCTGTACTTGTTTCGGCACAGACTCGTTACGATTTTGCTAAGCTTAAGATGGAGTCATTGGATCGTGGACTTGTTGCTGTACGTACAGATGAGCATACGGTTACATTGTCATGGCGCTATCTGATGTCTGACCCTCTTAATCAGACCTTTACCATCTATCGTAATGGGAAGAAGATTGGGGAAAGGAATGCTCAGCAAAGTACTATGTTTACAGATCAGTATGAGTGCGAAGAGGATGTTGTCTATGAGGTTAAACCTAGTAAGGGAAAATTAAGTGGCAAGTGGACTTTTCAGCCTTCTTCGCCTATTGGCTATCTTGATATTCCTTTGGATAAACCATCTGATAATCAGAGTGATGCTTGGTTTGTTGGCTACTCGGCTGGAGATGCTTCTGTGGCTGACTTGGATGGAGATGGACAGATGGAGATTGTGTTGAAATGGGAACCTAATAATAGCAAGGACAACTCGCATAGTGGCTTTACCTCACCTGTTATGTTTGACGCGTATAAACTGGATGGTACAAAGTTGTGGCGTATCAATCTGAGGCGCAATATTCGTGCAGGTGCACATTATACACAGTTTATGGTGTATGACCTTAATGGAGATGGTAAAGCAGAGGTGGTGATGAAGACCGCTGATGGTACTACAGATTCAAAAGGTACAGTCATTGGTAATCCTGAAGCTGATTGGCGTAAACAACCTTTGACAAACAGTCGAAATGAGAAAGTTGGCTATATCTACGATGGTCCAGAGTACCTTGCAGTTTTCAACGGTCAGACGGGTGAGATCATCCAAACTATTGACTATCAGCCTGCTCGTGGCAGATTAGAGGATTGGGGCGACAACTATGCCAATCGAAGTGAGCGGTATCTGGCCTGTGTGGCCTATCTCGACGGGGTACATCCCTCTGTGGTGATGTGTCGTGGTTATTATACCAGAACTACGCTTTGGGCACTTGACTTTGATGGTAAAGAGTTGAAGACGCGTTGGTTCTTTGATAGTGACAAAGTGGGACGTGATTATTTCGGACAAGGAAATCACAATCTACGTGTTGGTGACGTTGATGGTGATGGAAAGGATGAGATTATCTATGGATCTTGTGCCTTTGACCATGATGGGAAGGGACTGTATAGCACTCGTATGGGACATGGTGATGCCATGCACATGACGGGGTTTTTCCCCAATGATGATCGTCTATATGTATGGGACTGCCATGAAAATAAGCAAGATGGAGCCGAATTGCACGATGCTGCAAGTGGTAAGATTATCACTCAGTTCAAGAGTGGAACTGATGTAGGTCGTTGCATGGCTGCTGATATTGATCCTACCAATCCAGGTTTAGAGATGTGGTCATCGGCTAATGGAATTGCTAATGTAAAGGGTGAGGTGTTGGTTGATCGTCCTCGTGGACTGAGTACTAATATGGCAGTATGGTGGGATGGTGATCTGCTACGTGAACTGCTGGATCGCGAAACCATTACGAAGTATGATTGGGAAAACCAACGATGCTATACGTTGCTACACATGGATGATTGTCAGTTCAACAATAGTTCGAAAAGTAATCCGTGTCTTCAGGGAGACATCATTGGTGACTGGCGTGAGGAAGTACTTGTTCGTACACGTGATAGTCAGCATTTGCGTCTCTATATTAGTACGTTGGATACTGATTATCGCTTTCATACCTTTCTTCAGGATCCTGTATATCGTATCAGTATTGCCACGCAGAATGTGGCATACAATCAACCCACTCAACCTGGGTTCTACTTTGGTGCAGATCTCAAGAAGAGTGGGCGTGTATTCAGAGGTTGGAAATTCTAGGGTTTACTAGGTATTTCTAGGAATAACTAGGTATTTCTGGGGTTTACTAGGTATTTCTAGGGTTATTAGGTATTTCTAGGATTTACTCGGTAGGTCTAGATTAATGTCATATTGTGCTCCTTGCACTCTTGGCGCATCTGTTCAGGCCAGATAGAGCTCTGAACCTCACCGATGTGTGCTTTGTGCAGCAATACCATACAGAGACGACTCTGACCGATACCACCTCCGATGGAGAGGGGTAGGGTGTCTTCGAGCAGACGTTTGTGGAAATAGAGTGACTTGCGTTCCTCTTTACCCTGCATTGCCAACTGACGAAGCAGGGCCTCCTTGTCAACGCGTATACCCATGGATGAGAGTTCGATACTGCGGTTGAGGGTGGGATACCATACGAGCAAATCTCCGTTCAGACCCATAAAACCATCTGCGTTGGGTGTTGACCAATCGTCATAGTCAGGAGCACGAAGATCATGCTCTTTGCCATCACTCAGTTTACCACCAATACCCATGATGAACAC
>DCIS01000147.1:0-7592 GCA_002317475.1 Prevotellaceae bacterium UBA1720
CCTTCAGCATACTGTGTTTCATCGAATGTGATGAAATGATCGCATTTGGGACATCTTACACGCTTCATTCTAAACGTTAGAAATTATAATGTTATATTAATTGTATCAAGATTAGTTCTTCATTACCCAAGAAGAGTGGAAATCATTTCCTAAGCTATGAAGGTAGTTATTGACATTATAAGCGTCTGACTGAGTTGCAAAACCATCTACTAAAACACGTAACATTTTACCATTGTCATAAATGATGGCATTTACTTCCAATTCTTGTAGACGATTGATGAATCTTTCAGCATTTTTTAAACTGATTGCACTAGCTAGGACGATACTATAATTGCCACGCAATTCGTTTAATACTAATACTTTATCATCTATACTTTTTTCTACTACTTTAACTTCTGTAGCAGGCTGATTAGTAACATCATTTGATAAGGTATCGGTTTCTTCCTTTAGTGTATCAATGACGTTAGTTGTTACAATTTTCTCCTTCTTGATTGACTCATTATTCTTGGTAATGTCAGAGGCTGTTTTCAACACGACATTTGTTGTAGCTTGACAAGTACCTACATAATCCTCTTTACAGTTTTGAGGTGAAAGCAGGAAGAATAGTGCTATGCATGCTGCCGTAACCATCGTATAATGAACAAATGCACGATTCAGACGAATAATGATATGCTTGCTGTCTGCCACATAGGTTCTGGGTTTTGGCAAAACAACATTAATGTTCTCTGTTAATGGCTTGTTGTTTTTTTGTTCATCTGCATTTGATGATGTAGAATTAACATTGACTATATCTTCTGTTAACTCTTTCTCTTCTTCTGGCAGATTTGCCAATAAGGGGAAGTGTAATGCGTCTAAACCATAATATTCAGGTGAAACAACACCACACTCATAGGGTGACATGACTATTTCAGCATCATCTTCCAAAGAGAAGAGACCAATGCTGCCAAAATCGACAGAGCCCTCTATCACCAAGGCTTTGTGGAATTCAGATACCATCTGCTGACATCTTTTTGCAGCCTCTTCAGCAGAAACATTATAAATCTGCATGATAGAACGCAAAAATACCTCATCTGAATCCTGAAAGATGTCTGGATTGAAACGAACATGACGAACAGGAGGAAGAAATAGATCTTCTTCCTCAAGCCATTGACTCGCAAATGAACGTGTAGTGAAGGAGCCTAACCCCGGCACTATCACGCATTTACGCGTTAACAGCAAATACTCGACATTTATCGCCAACTCATTCATAATGCAAAAGTACATTATTTCTGCTTACCAACCTAACAAAAAAAACAAAATTTTTATTTTATTTTAAAATGCTTGCAAGTTTCAAAATTTATACTTAATTATGTGTTCGTGCGCGAACATTATTATATTATAATAAAGTCTGGTTTTTCTCTTTATTTTAGTGTATATTCACCGTACAGCCTTCGTATAGTCTACGTATAGTGTACGTATGCGTACGGTGTTTATACGTTGTATATACGTTGTTTGTACGTACTCTTGACGTAATGAGTGTTTCACAATTATTGAGAAACTAATTGTTTTATATCTTGCTTAGACCAGTTCTACTTTCTTTAGCAATAACACTTGAGAGTAGAAGCAAAGATATCAGATTGGGGATAGCCATTAACGCGTTCATGAGATCAGCTAGATTCCATACAAGGCTCAATTCGAAAACTGCACCAAAATAGATAGCAATGATATACATGACGCGATATACCATGCATAATTTGTTTCCTCCAAGATACTCTACTGCTCTTTCGCCATAGTAGCTCCATCCAAGAATAGTGCTAAAGGCAAATGTTACAATGCCAAAGGTAAGTAATGGGGCACCAATTACAGGGATATGGCCAAAAGCAACTTCTGTGAGGCTACCAAGTTGTACATTTGAAATGTCAATGCCAAAGTGCAAGACAGTACTGACGATAACAATTCCCGTCAATGCACAGATTACAACAGTATCCCAGAAAGTTGCACTACTGCTAACTAAAGCCTGACGAACAGGATCCTTGGTTTGGGCAGCAGCTGCTACAATAGGTGCACTACCCATACCACTTTCGTTACTGAACAATCCACGTGCTATGCCATATCTTGCAGTCAGTATGACACTTCCACCTACAAAACCACCCCCTGCTGCCTTAGGGTTGAATGCACACTCAAATATACACTTGATGGCAGGCCATACATAATCTAAGTTAACGAATAGAATATAGATGCATCCTAATACATAAAGCAGAGCCATAAACGGTACAAAGGCTGTGCATACTTTTGCTATTCCCTTTACTCCAAACAGTATGACCATAGCTGCAACAATCGTAACTGCCAAGCCACTTACCCATAGGGGAATGTCCATGGTGGTTTGACACAAATGACTAATAGCGTTGCTTTGAACCATATTGCCAATACCAAAACTTGCTATTGAAGCAAAGATACAGAATAGTATAGCCATCCATTTCATTCCCAGGCCTTTATGCAGTGCAAACATAGGTCCACCAAGCATCTTTCCCGAACGCGTTTTAACACGATACTTTACTGCCAAAAGTCCCTCTGCATATTTGGTTGCTATACCAAGAACACCTGTCATCCAACACCAGAAGATAGCACCAGGGCCACCTAATGATACTGCCGTTGCCACACCTACGATGTTTCCTGTACCAATAGTGGCAGCCAGTGAAGTAGCCAATGCACCAAACTGACTCACATCACCTGGTGAACTTTTGTCTTTCTGAAAACTTAGTTTTATTGCTCGGAATATATACCACTGAGGGAATCTCAAACGAATGGTCAGGAATAAGTGAGTTCCTAACAACATGATGATCATAGGCCATCCCCAAAGGAAATCATCAATGATTTTAATAAAGTCGTTCATATCATTAAACCTTAAGCGTTCTTAACACATGCAAAAATAGTTAAAAAATTGCACATAAGGAAATATTTCGTTAACTTTGCATAAAATTATGTTCAAGCGCACGCAAATATTGTTCTAATCAAACTATTTGTGAAGTTAAAAACAAATATTATATGGCAAACTTATCAGCACAGGAATATGCTGCGAGCAAATATCACGAACTAACAGTAAAGTCTCCGTGCACACTTACGGAATACCTGTCTAAACAATTTTCGGGAATCAGCCGTAACAAGATTAAGGACATCTTGAAAGGTCATGGTGTAACTGTAGATCGCAAACTGGTTACTCAGTGGGATTATCCTCTACAACCAGGTATGATTGTTCGTGTCAGCAAGCATCGTCGAAGTACTGAACTGAGCAACAAGTGGGTAAAGATCATCTACGAGGACAAGGATATCATCGTTATTGAAAAGACTGAAGGTATTCTTAGTATGGCCGCAACAGCCAAGCAGTTCTGTGTTAAAACGATTCTTGATGAATATTTCGAGAAACGACATTTCAAATGCCATGCTCATGTGGTTCATCGTCTGGATCGTGACACGAGTGGCCTGATGGTCTATGCAAAGACTATTGAGGCTGCTCAGGTACTGGAGCGTGACTGGAAAGGTCGTGTCTTTGATCGTAGATACGTGGCTGTATTAAGTGGTAAGATGGAAAAAGAAGGTGGAACAGTAGAGAGTTGGTTGAAGGACAACAAAGCTTGCATCACCTATTCATCCCCTACAGATAACGGTGGCAAGTATGCCGTAACGCATTATCACACCCTGAAGGCTACAGAGGATTATTCGCTCGTTGAAATGCGTCTTGAGACAGGACGAAAGAATCAGATACGCGTTCACATGCAGGATATCAATCATCCCGTAGTGGGAGATATCAAGTATGGAGTTGGTGGTTCACCTTTAGGGCGTCTCTGTCTTCATGCTTTCCGTCTTTACCTTTACCATCCCGTTACGGGTGAGAGAATGGAGTTTGAGACACCTATCCCTACCCCATTCAAGAACCTCGTTGATGGAAATTACTCTCGAAAGGCTGCCACTCAAGAATCAGAAATGGAGGACATGTCATTATCGTAGATATTTATAAATCAGATTATTAACCAACACACTTTATATTCAATTATGAAAAAAATTACTTTCTTTGCTGCTATTATGGCAACTTGCTTGATGATGAATAGTTGTGGCACACTCGGTGGTTCTACTACTACCAATTCAGCAAGCACTTCCAACAATGCTAATCTAACCTCTGCCCTTGGTACTGCATTAACCACTGCGGCATCTACTTCTTCCAACTCTACAACAAGTCTTCTTGGCAGTCTTCTTGGTACTTTGCTGGGTAATTCCACTACTTCTAAGCAGAGCATCGTAGGTACCTGGACTTATAGCGCTCCCGAGGTTCGTTTTGAGTCTGAAAACCTTCTCACTCAGTTAGGTGGTACCGTTGCAAGCAGCAAGATTCAAAGTGCATTGGGCACTCAGCTCACAAAGATTGGTTTAAAGGAAGGTCAGAGCAAGTTCACCTTCAACTCAGACGGTACCCTTACAGTAACCATGGGTAGCAAGTCTACCTCAGGTACATATACTTACAATAGTAATAATCAGACTGTGACCATGACAGGTGCATTGGGTCTGACAAATGTTACTGCTACTATTGCTGTCACCAACAATGTGATGTATTTGCTCTTTGATTCAAGCAAGCTGCTCTCTATTGCTACTAATCTGGGTACCAGTAATTCTTCTCTATCTTCTCTCACCTCACTTCTCGGCAACTACAGCGGACTGAAGTTGGGATGGAGCATGAAGAAGTAATAACTCCTTCTTTTGTAACAACGAATCTTAGTTCATTGTAACTAGAATAGGAAACATTCAAGTTTTATTATCACATTATTACAAGTTATGTCAGAACAGAATACTGGATTACCCGAAAATGCCATGCGTGAACTCAACCCTGGTGAGGTGTACGAGCCTTTGATGCCTGCTAACACACAACCTCGTGAAGTCACTACATATAGCGTGCTGATGGGTATAGCTATGGCCATCCTTTTTAGTGCGGCATCTGCCTATTTAGGATTGAAGGTGGGTCAGGTGTTTGAAGCCGCAATCCCTATTGCTATCATTGCTGTTGGTATTAGCGGTGTTACTATGAAAAAGGGAGGAGGTCTTGGCCAGAATGTCATCATACAGAGTATTGGTGCCTGTAGTGGTGTCGTAGTGGCTGGTGCCATCTTTACCCTACCCGCTCTCTATATTCTTCAGGCAAAGTATCCCGAAATGACTGTTAACTTCTTCGAGATATTCTTTGCCAGCCTTATGGGTGGTATTTTGGGTATTTTGTTCCTTATTCCTTTCCGTAAGTATTTCGTGAAGGATATGCATGGCAAATATCCTTTCCCCGAGGCTACAGCCAGTACGCAAGTGCTGGTAACTGGCGAGAAAGGTGGTAGTCAGGTTAAGCCTCTTTTGATGGCTGGAATCATAGGTGGATTATATGATTTTGCAGTCAGTGCCTTTGGTCTCTGGAATGAAACCGTTACCTCTCGTTGTATCGCTTGGGGTGAGACTCTTGCTGACAAAGCCAAGCTTGTCTTTAAGATGAACACTGGTGCTGCTGTCATTGGTATGGGTTACATCGTCGGTTTGAAGTACGCGTTTATCATCTGTTGTGGTTCAATGCTCGTGTGGTGGGTTATCGTACCTGCTATCAGCGGTTTTCTTCCAGAATTGGTTGTTGATGCTAAAAACGGTATTACAGCTACAGACGCCACTGCCGAACAAATCTTTGTATATGCAAAAAGTATAGGTATTGGTGGTATTGCTACAGCTGGTATTATTGGTATCATCAAGAGCTGGAAGATCATTTGTGGTGCTATAGGACTTGCTTCTCGAGAATTAAAGGGAAAGGGTAATGATGCTACGGAAACACCACGTACTCAGCGTGATCTTTCCATGAAGACCGTTGTAATTGGTATCTTCCTGGCATTGATAACCACATTCCTATTCTTCCAGTTTGATGTCATGGGTGGCAATTGGACCTTTAGTATCGTCGCTATACTGTTGGTTGCTATCATTGCATTCCTCTTTACTACTGTTGCAAGTAATGCTATTGCCATCGTGGGCAGCAATCCTGTTAGTGGTATGACCCTAATGACACTTATCCTTGCCAGTGTCATTCTGGCTGCTGTTGGTCTTAGTGGCACTAAAGGTATGGTTGCTGCATTGGTTATGGGAGGTGTTGTTTGTACAGCACTCAGCATGGCAGGTGGTTTTGTTACTGACCTCAAGATTGGATATTGGTTGGGTAGCACGCCTCAGAAGCAGGAGAGCTGGAAGTTCCTGGGTACTCTCGTAAGTGCTGCTACTGTTGCTGGTGTCATCATGATTCTGAACAAGACCTATGGTTTTGGTCCTGACAGTTCTTTGGCTGCTCCTCAGGCTAATGCTATGGCTGCTGTTATCGAACCATTGATGAGTGGACAGGGAGCTCCTTGGGCACTTTACGGTATTGGTGCAGCTATTGCTATTGTTCTCACGCTTTGCAATGTCTCAGCCCTTGCCTTTGCATTGGGTATGTTCATTCCTCTTGATCTTAATTTGCCTATTCTTTTGGGTGGAGCCATCAACTGGTTTGTTACTTCACGTAGCAAAGATCCTGAAGTGAACAATGCAAGAGGTGAGAAAGGAACACTTATCTCCAGTGGTTTCATTGCTGGTGGTGCCTTGATGGGAGTAGTTGCAGCAGCACTCAAGTTTGGTGGTGTTGATTTTGATTACACTCAATGGTGGGAGAACCCCATGAGCGAGTGGCTTTCTCTTGGTATGGTTTGTTGCTTGATTGTTTACCTTATTAAGTCAAGTTTGAAGAAATAAAGTAATAAGTTTCAATACCTACACCTATAAGTGTGTCTTCGTACAAACTTAAGGGTGTCTAAAAGCATCCTATGCATTTCCGCGATGATTCCGCGAAGGATCCACGATGGTTCCGCGAAGATATCAAGGAGGCATTGAGAAGTTGTTTCGATAGTATTGAGTAATAGAAACAGTAAATATTTGTTTGATAAAACGCTCTGAAATAACATTTTGGAGCGTTTTATCATTGTTTTAAGGTATAAGAAGGCGAAATGTTGGGCAAATGTTTGGTAGGTTCGGGAAAAAGCAGTAATTTTGCAGTCGCTGTCACGAGTTGGCAGCATATTTCAAACCTATAAATAATAACAAAACAAAAGATTTATGGCAACAAAAATCCGTTTGCAGCGTCACGGTCGTAAGAGCTATGCCTTTTACAGCATCGTAATCGCTGATGTAAGAGCTCCACGTGATGGACGATTTACAGAGAAGATTGGTACTTACAATCCCAACACCAATCCTGCAACTGTAGATTTGAAATTCGATCGCGCATTGTATTGGGTACAGTGTGGTGCACAGCCTACTGACACCGTACGTAACATCCTCTCTAACGAGGGCGTTTACCTGATGAAGCACCTCCTTGGTGGTGTTAAGAAGGGCGCATTCGATGAAGCTACGGCTCAAGTTAAGTTCAACGCCTGGAAGGCAGACCGTCAGAAGGGTCTTCAGACTATTGCTGACAAGGCTGTTGCTGAGAAGAAGGCTGCTGATGCTGCTCGTCTTGAGGCTGAGAAGAAGGTAAACGCAGAGATCGCACAGAAGGTAGCTGACAAGAAGGCTGC
>DCIS01000147.1:7625-11685 GCA_002317475.1 Prevotellaceae bacterium UBA1720
AGGCTGAGGCTGAAGCTGCTGCTGCAGAGACAGAGGCTCCTGCTGAAGAAACTCCCGCAGAGACCGCAGAGGCTTAAACACAATCACAAACATTCATTCAAGAATTTCTTTCAAACACAGCATAAGAAGGGTTACGCCGTGAGGCGCAACCCTTTCTCTTTATAGGTGAGTTGAAATAATTTTCTACGTTTTAGTAAATTTGACTTATAGACCAAATTTTATAAAAATCTAATGAACACTTATACCGATACGCCGTATTGGTGCTTCACCTCCTCCATTACGAAGGTGCTTTCTAGCGAAGAGATATTGTCATGCTTGCCGAGTACGTTCAAAAGAAACTGCTGGTAAGAACGCATATCGCGCGCGTGAACCTTTAATAAATAATCAAAGGAACCTGATATGTTATAGCATTCTGTTACCTCGTGAATATCTTCCATCATTGCTGTAAATGCATTTGCTTTCTCATTGTTCAGCTGGCGAAGCTTCACACTACAGAATACCGTGAAACCAAGGTTTACTTTGTCTGCATCAATGATTGTGGCATACTGACGAATGAAGCCTTGTCGCTCAAGACGCTTTACACGTTCATACGTGGGTGTAGTGGACAGATGTACCTTAGACGCAAGCTCTTTATTGGTTAAACGTGCATTTTCCTGAAGGGCGCGAAGGATGTCAATGTCCTTTTCGTCTAATTTGTATGATTCTGTTTCAGTACTCATTTTGGGGTGTTGTTAGAAGATTATTCTACTATTCGACTACAAAATTACAATTTTTATCTTTATTACAAAATCTTTTTGGCAGATTTCTCTAAAGTTCCTAACTTTGCATCGTCAAACAAAGAAAGAAATGACTTGTTGATATTGAATTAGAAAACAAAAACATTAATTATTAATTATAGGTATTATGGTTTACGACAACATTCTTCAGCTTATCGGCAAGACTCCACTTGTTTCATTAAGCAAGTATGGCAAGGGTCGCAGTCTCGAGGCAAGCATCATTGGAAAGGTTGAATTCTTCAACCCTGGTGGTAGTGTAAAGGATCGTATTGCTCTGAACATGGTAAATGATGCTGAAGCAAAGGGTATTCTCGCCCCAGGTGGAACTATTATTGAGCCCACTAGTGGTAACACTGGTATTGGCCTGAGCCTTGTAGGTGCCTACAAGGGCTATAAAGTGATCCTCTGTATGCCTGAGACGATGAGTATTGAACGTCGTAAACTTGCTCAGGCTTACGGTACAGAGATTGTTCTTACTCCTGGTAGTGAAGGCATGAAAGGTGCTATCAGAAAAGCAGAGGAACTACGAGACAGTATTCAAGGTGCAGTAATCCTGCAACAGTTTGAGAACGAGGCTAACCCTATCATTCACCGCATCACTACTGGTGAAGAGATTTGGGAACAAACAGAAGGAAATGTTGACATCTTCGTAGCTGGTGTTGGTACAGGTGGAACGGTAAGCGGTACTGGCCAAGCCCTAAAGAGCCACAATCCAAACGTCAAAGTGGTAGCTGTTGAGCCTGCAACGAGTGCTGTACTCTCAGGACAACCTGCAGGAGCTCACAAGATCCAGGGTATCGGTGCTGGTTTTATTCCCAAGAACTATGATGCCAAAGTCATTGACGAGGTACTACCAGTAAGCAACGAGGACGCTATCACAACCGCACAGGCTATTGCCAAGGAAGAAGGTATCTTTGTAGGTATCTCTTCAGGTGCAGCCCTCTATGCAGCTACCGTTTTGGCACAACGTCCAGAGAACAAAGGTAAACGAATCGTGGTCCTACTTCCTGATACTGGTGAAAGATATCTGAGTACGGTGTTGTTGGATCAATAAGACCATCTCACATCCTATATAAAGGAATAGCAATTTACTTAATTATTTAATAATCAGGCATCTTTTTCAGGTGTCCAGGGTGAAAACACCCTAAAAATTAAACAAACACATTTCATTAACGTCTAAAAAGATTAAAAACTATGGCACAGAATAATTATCACGTAGAGACTCTCGCACTTCATGTAGGACAGGAAAATCCAGATCCCGCAACAGATTCACGTGCAGTACCCATTTACCAAACCACCTCGTATGTGTTTCGCAACTCACAACATGCAGCAGACCGTTTCGGACTTCGCGACGCAGGAAACATCTACGGTCGTCTTACCAACTCAACACAAGGTGTCCTTGAGGAGCGTTTGGCCGCCCTCGAAGGTGGTGTGGCTGCCCTTGCCGTCGCAAGTGGTGCAGCAGCAGTAACATACGCCTTGCAGAATGTTGTTCAGGCTGGTGACCATATTGTAGCTGCTGATAATCTGTATGGAGGTTCGTTTAACCTAATCACCCATACTTTGGCTACTCAAGGCATCACCAATACTATTGTTAAGGTGAATGACCTCGAGGCTTTGGAAGCAGCAATTCAGCCTAATACTAAAGTTATCTACGCTGAGACTTTCGGTAATCCCAACTCAGATGTTACCAACCTCGATGCTATTGCAGAGGTAGCTCATCGTCACGGTATCCTGTTTATTGTAGACAATACCTTCGCTCCTCTGTTGATTCGTCCCTTAGAGCATGGTGCTGACGTAGTAGTACATAGTGCAACGAAGTTTATTGGTGGTCATGGTACTTCATTGGGTGGTATTATCGTTGATGGAGGTAAGTTTGATTTCAAGGCAAATGCTGATCGTTATCCCTCTATTGCAAAGCCTGATCCTTCATACCATGGTGCTGTATTTGCTGACGTAGCTGGACCTGCAGCCTTTGTTACTCGTATTCGTGCCGTCATTCTTCGTGACACTGGTGCTACCATCTCTCCCTTCAATGCATGGATCCTCCTGCAAGGTGTTGAGTCATTGCCTCTCCGTATAGAGCGTCATGTTGAGAATGCCTTGAAGGTAGTAGATTTCCTGAGCAAGCATCCCAAGGTAAAGAGTGTTAGTCATCCTGCCCTGCCCTCACATCCAGATCATGAGTTGTACCAGAAGTATTTCCCCAAAGGTGCTGGCAGTATCTTCACCTTCGAGATCAATGGTACACAGGAGGATGCATGGAACTTCATTGATAAGTTGCAGATCTTCTCACTCTTAGCCAATGTAGCTGATGTTAAGAGTCTTGTTATACATCCCTATACCACAACTCACTCACAGATGAGTCCTGAGGAACTGGCTGATCAGCATATCACTCCCTCAACCGTACGTCTATCCATTGGTGTTGAGCATATAGATGATATCCTTGCTGATATCTCTCAGGCCTTAGGATAAAGAAATGTTCTTAAAAACAAAAGAGGATTTGTCTAACTGACTTATCCTCTTTTTTTTGAGCGATAAACGGGACTCGAACCCGCGACCCTCGGCTTGGGAAGCCAATGCTCTACCAACTGAGCTATTATCGCATCATTTACATTGCAAAGTTACAAACTTTCCTTGAATAATCAAACTATGTTGTAACTAAATGCATCTTTAGTGAATGAAATAACATAAAAAAAGTGCGTAACAATAACGTTACGCACTTATATTTTATAATTAGGTAATACTCTTTACTTGATAATACCCAATTCCTGGAACACCTTCTTCAGCTTCACAACTGATTGGTCAACCTGTTCGTGGGTGTGTGTCGCCATCAAGGCATAGCGTACCAATGTATCAGTAGGTGCACAAGCAGGAGGAATAACAGGGTTGATGAATACGCCCTCTTCAAATGCTCGAGCTACGACAACAAAGGTCTTCTCCAAGTCACGAACATAGAGTGGAATGATAGGGCTTTCTGTATCACCAATCTCAAAACCCTCCTCGCGGAAACGCTTCAAGGCATAGTTGGTAACATCCCACAATGCAGCAATACGTTCGGGCTCACTCTTGATAATACGCAATGCCTCACGAGCAGCTGCTGTTGCAGCAGGTGTACAACTTGCGCTGAAGATATAGGTACGAGCTGTATGACGAAGGTAATCAATAATAGTCTGATTTGCAGCAATAAAACCACCGATGCTGGCCAGAGACTTACTAAAGGTACCCATGATCAGGTCAACCTCTTCAGTCAATCCAAAGTGATCACATACACCACGTCCCTG
>DCIS01000147.1:11836-13845 GCA_002317475.1 Prevotellaceae bacterium UBA1720
TCGGGTTCGCAACGCTGCAGAACACGCTCAAGATCAACCATGTCATTATGCTTGTAATGCAATTGTGTGGCAAAAGACAAACGACGTCCATCAACTATACTAGCATGATCACGATCATCACAAATGATGTAGTCATCCTTACCAACCAATTGAGGAATAACGCCACTGTTTACCGTAAAACCTGTAGAGAAGCAAAGTGAATCGTCCTTTCCAACATACTCTGCCAGTTCTTTCTCCAACTGAACATGAATGTCAAGTGTGCCATTCAGGAAACGGCTTCCAGCACAACCACTACCATATTGCTTCATGGCCTTGCAACCAGCCTCAATAATACGTTCGTCGCCAGTAAGACCTGTATAGGCATTTGATCCAAACATCAACACGTGATGTCCACCCATTTCTACCTCTGTACCTTGTTTTCCTTCAATCTCGCGAAAATAAGGATAGATTCCTTGCTCCTTTACCTGTTTAGACAAAACAAAAAAAGGATGTTTTGCGAGTTTTTCTTCTAATAGTCCCATATATAATTTTGGTGTTATTAATATCTTTTCCTTATGCAATACCTAATGGTATTTGAATTCAACATGCAAAGTTAATAAAAAATATAATTAGGTAAGCTCATTTCACAGATTATTTCCTTATTTTTTGCACTATTTTAATCAAAATGAGCAAAAAACGGCAAATTTTGCGTAAATTTGCACCATGAATAAGTACATTTTCATTGTCAATCCTATTTCAGGAACAAAGAACAAGAAACAAATATTGGACCTCATTCCCGAGTTTTTCTCGGATGATGAATATACCATTCACTATACTGAACGAGCTGGTCATGCTACTGAGTTGGCAAGACAAGCTGCTGAGGCTGGTTCTGAGATTGTTGTGGCCATTGGTGGTGACGGTACCGTTAACGAGGTGGCACAAGGTCTTATCCATACAAATAGTGCTTTAGGAATCATACCTTGTGGAAGTGGAAATGGTTTGGCACGTCATTTAGGCATCTCTATGAAGCCAAGAGAAGCTATGGAGACATTGAGAGAAGCATCCATTGAAACATGTGATTATGGCCTTGTAAATGATCATCCCTTTTTCTGTACTGCAGGTGTTGGCTTTGACGCAGAGGTGAGTGACAACTTTGCACATGCTGGTAAACGTGGACTTCCCACTTATTTCAAAACTACTATTCAAACCGGAATAAAATACAAGGGAGAGGAAATGGATCTTGAGTTTGATGATGGTGAGGTGATTACAGGTCAACGTTTCTGGCTCATTACTGCTGGTAATGCCAGCCAGTATGGAAACGATTTTTTTATTACTCCTGATGCTTCGTTGAGAGATGGTATGCTTGATGTCAATATCTGGTCTCCATTCAACAAAATATTAAGCCCAATTGTAGGAATAGAATTGCACAACAGATGGGTAGATAAAAACAATAATGTACGCGTAAAGAAGTGTAAGAAAGTCATCATTCATCGTAAACGAGAAGGAGCAATTCATTGGGATGGTGATCCATCGTGGGGCCCTAAAGACGTCACCATGCAGATAGTTGAAGGTGGCATTAAGATGGTTGTGGGTCGTCCAAATAAAAATCGTTTGTAAGTTGTTTGAATGCTTCAGACCTTACACCATTTTTAGTCAAAGTAAGTTCTTCTATAACAACCTCTTTAATTGCGTTTGTTGAATAAGTACATAAACATCTTTTAGCAAGTTTTCTTTCCGTAGTTTTTACATAGCATTGGCGGATAAGATGTAAGCCATTCTCTCTACATGCACTTGCAAATGATGGTTCAGCCTTTGCTGGTATTATAACGTGAAACAACCCATCCTTGCAGAGTAACTCATGAGCGCACTTTGCCAGCATGTCAAAGGGAAGAGTGTGATTATTTCTTGCCTGCCCTCTCGTGATATCTGGTGGCAAGGTATCCTCGTCATAAAAAGGAGGATTGGAAATTATACAGTCGAATTTGTTATGATTATGCGTTGAATATTCCTTTACATCTTCACATAGAAAT
>DCIS01000046.1 GCA_002317475.1 Prevotellaceae bacterium UBA1720
GTGAAGCCCTCAGCCTTGGCTTGATTTACGAGTTCTAAATTGTAATTACATCTATAAATGACTGTGACAACTGACTCTGGTTGCCACAGTTTTTTTTGCGTATTACTTCAAATGTTTTGAAAGTGCCTTCATCAGTTCGGTCACATCGATAGGTTTGGCCAGATGCCCGTTCATGCCAGCGGCGAAGGCATTTCGTTTGTCCTCCTCGAAAGCATTGGCTGTCATGGCTAAGATGGGTATGGTGGCCTTCTTCACATCAGCCATCTGACGTATGGCCTTGGTAGCCTCATAGCCGTTCATCGTAGGCATCTGGATATCCATCAGTATGATGTCATAATGACCCGCATCAGCCTGATCCACCATTTCAACGGCTCGCTGTCCATCCTCGGCTCGCTCCAGGATAAAGCCTACCTCGTTGAGTATCTCCATAGCAATCTCGGCATTCAGGTCATTATCCTCGGCCAGGAGGATGCGCTTGCCCTCGTAATTGACGGGGGTGGATTCTGCGTTTATTATTTCCTCGGCTTCTGATTCGTTTGCAATCTTGTGTGGGAAAGTGACAATGAAGGTAGTACCCACGCCCTGCTGACTACGTACTTCAATGGTGCCTTGCATCAGTTCAACGAGGCGTTTGACGATGGGCATACCTAGACCTGTACCCTCGATTTTGTTATCCGTAGTGTTGTTCTCCCTGGAGAACTCCTCAAAGAGGTGTGGCAGAAAATCCTTGCTCATACCTATACCTGTGTCGGTGATCGTGGTCTGATAGAGAGCGTAACCTTCACGGTCGTATGGCAACTCCTTGATTTTCATAGTCACAGAACCCTTGTGGGTGTACTTGTAGGCATTGGACAGAATATTGTAGAAAACCTCACGGAGCTTTGTAGGGTCACACAGCACCCAGGGATGCTGCACGTCAATCTCGTGATTGAAGGTCAGTCCCTTACGTTCCATCATCTCCTGGAAGATGGTGTGAAGGGACTCGTTGAAGCGCTCTGCATGCCATGCTTTCTCCTCTATGACGATGGTGCCTTTCTCAATGCGCGCCATCTCCAATACATTATTTATAATGGAAAGGAGCACGTTGCTGGAGTTTCTGATCTTACGGAGATAATCCTGACGACGTTCCGGTTCCTCCTGATGCTTCTTTAGGAGGTCCGTGAAACCGATGATGGCATTCATAGGTGTACGGATATCGTGACTCATATTGAACAGGAAGGAGGTCTTGGCATCGTTGGCATTGTTTGCTTTTCGTACAGCCTCGAGTTGCTCCTGTAGTTGTTTCTGCAGCCTACGACTCTTTATCAGCGAACGAATGGCAATGATGAGACATCCCACTAAGAAGGCAACCAATGCTGTGACGGAGAGGATGACACCCAGATTCTCCCTGATGAATCCCTTTTCCTGATTTAGCAGAATATAGTCGTCGGTAATTTCATGTGGGTCGATTCCGAAGGCCGTGAGTTTGTCATTGTCGAAGTTGTACCTAGAAGGTATCAAGGTGGGCTTCTTTGCCACTCCGGTCTTGAAATAATCCACCACATAGTCAGCAAGTTCGGCACCCTGAAGGCGATACTGTGGATTGTAGCCTCCAATGGCCCAGTGTCCCAGTCCAACGTTGGCCAGCGTGACAGCGGGAACAGTCACATTGGCGTAGGCCAGGGTGTACGTGGTGTTGGACAATGCATAGGAGTCCGAACTGTCAATACGCCATGTGCCAATAACCACAGCCGAGTGTTCGTCAAGTCCGGCAAGTTCGTAGTTGAGGGTCGAGAAGTCGTATTTCCTGCCATCCAGGTATTTTATCCCATACTTAGCCAGTTTGGCTGATTGGGATTTGAAGTATGAAAGCATGGTGATACCTCCGAACGTGTTGTCGGAGATGAATGCCAGGGTATCAATCTGCCGAGGAACCTGGTCAAGGATAGCTACGGTTTTCTGAACGTCGTAGGAGTAAAGCAGACCACCCACAATGTTGTAGTCGGGAAAGTCGCGCGAGAGGAGATGAGACTCTGGCAACCAGTTTGAAAGATCAATGGTAGTGTCGTCAGTAACCTTTACCATATTGTCACCGCGCATACCGATCACCACGGGAGTCTGCCTGAACTCCTCACGTTCGATGGAGAAGAAGGTCGATACGGCCTCGTTGCCCAGAAGCACTATCGCAGCAGGACCTTTCTCGTCAGCATAGTACTTACTGAGCAAAGCCCACATGCGATCCTGCCATTGCACAGACTCAGAGAGATTGAGGGCATGCAGGCTCTCCAGGACTATCGGGTTGCTACAACCTCTCTCATTGAAGCGTTTGGTGAATGCTGTAACATTGTCACTGATACTCTTCACATCAGGGTTGTAGGATGTCATGATCACAACAGGACGATCCTCAGACACCGATGTCTCTGCCTTCCTGGCGTGTGCAGAGAAGCATAGAAAAAGAAATAGAATAGCAGTATATGTTGCTCTGAGTATCATGTATATAGATTTTTAAAGTCAGAAGAGAAAATGTTTAATGTCAAAATCTTAACTCTTAACTTTTAATTTTTAACTTTTAATTCTCCCAATTTGGCATAGGTACGTTGCCCCAGTCAGAGAGGTCGGCAGAGGCCTCAAGGCGACCCTCGAGTTGGTCCTCCAAGGGACTAAAGAAGTCATAACCGGTGATGCGTTCAATGTCATCTACATCGTAGACGCAATCCTCGAGGCGTTGCTTAGATTCATCATTGAGGTAGATGAAACCAATGGCTTTCTCATGCCCTTTGCGTGTGGATAGGATGACCTTGAAGAAACGGTCGGGGATGCCTACGAAGAACTTATTCTGCTTGAGAGGCTTCACGCGCTTACCCTTATCATAGATCGGACCACAGGCAATGTACACACTACCCTCCTCCTTGGCCCACTGACGTTCGGCACGTTCCAGCCAGTCCCACCAATAGCGGTTCAGTTCGGCTGTCTGGGGACACATATTGGTCATGTAGAAACACTCGTTCATGGCCGTCTGACTCCACTTCTGATCACCTGCAGGACACATGTGGCCACGTGTATATCCTGAGTTGGAATAGGCATAGGGACGAACAGAATGACGAGCAGGGATGTCAGGATCCTCCAGAAACTCCTCAGCACGACCAACGCGACCTCGTGACTCATTGGCTGTGAGTTGCCATGCCACCCAGAAGGGATTGTGATTGATGGTGTCATAACTCAGTTGATAACCCTCGTGTGAGATCAGCATGCCATGATCATTTCCAAGGGGAACCTCGAGGGCTGAGGTGCTGTTCACTGAACTGTCATACAGACCATCCATAGCCTTGTTAGTCTCCTCATCCTCTATCTGACTGGACGAACCACCATTCATGCGGTACAGTGCCTCCTCTTCAGCCATTTCTGCCTCGTCATCATTGCTGACACCACCTTTTGCGGCGTAAAAACCTATTACAATTGCTAGCATAATGAGCAGTCCGCCACCTGATCCTTTCTTAACCTCTTTCATGATATATGCAGATAGTTATTGTTGTTCATTTTATATAATTTCAGCTTGCAGGTGAGCGAATGATCAATGAATGTACTTGCTCACAAACTCCTTGACACGCTGACGATATTCACGATTGCGACGGTCAAAGGTCTGGGCATGCCCTACCCCTTCGGGAATCCAGAGGTCACGGTCGTTGTCCTTGACCTCATAGACCTCGTGTACCATACTGGTTGGGACATAGGTGTCAGCACCTCCGTGAATGAAGAGCATGGGAAGGTGGCATTGCTCTACCTGACGTACGGAAGAGGCTTCCTTGAAGCTCCATCCATACTTGCGCTTGCAACGACGGTCTGCCCAGTTCAGAATCCATTTGAAGCGACCCTTTGAGACAGACTTGAACTGGTCATAGACATTCGTGTAACCACAGTCCTCCACGAAGCATTTTACGAAGGTAAGTCCTTGTTTCTCAACCTCTCCGCTGACCATCATCGTGGTTGCTCCACCCATTGATTCTCCTGTAACAAGCATCTGGGTGTCCTGTCCGTCAAGGCTGAAGATATTATTGGCCATCTGCATCCACTGCAGCATATCCAGACGGTCCAGCCAACCCATCTGGCGCATCTTGCCCTCACTACGACCATGAGCATAGAAATCAGGCAAGAAGACATTGAACCCCATCTCGTCACTGAAGAAACGAGCTCTGCTGAGCAACGTGGCAGCATTGCAACCATAGCCATGGAGAATGAAGACGGTGTTGCGCGTGGGACGGGATGCAGGACGGTAGAGGGCATGCAGACGAGCCTGATTGTTGGGGCTGAGCATGAACGTATCCTTCAGACTTTCACACCATTGCCCCGACCACATACGGAAGCGTCCCAGGTCACCCTCGTAGCGACGAAGGTCCTTCTCTGCATCACGCTTCAATGCAAAGTTCAATACTTTTTGCGGCACACAACTGCTCAAAAGCGTACCTGCAAGTAATGTCAGGAAAAGTGTGAGTATCTTGGAGTGAGTATTTCGTGTCATGTCAATATAAGGTCACTTTTTTTATTATCCACGCAAAGTTAATGAAAAATATCAATAATCTGCGAGTTTTATGTAATAAAGTATTATCTTTGCATCAATATTCTTTATTATCAAAACAAATAACACAAATAATATGCAAGTAGGAGACAGAATTCCCGAAATATTGGGCAAGGATCAGGACGGACGTGAGATCAAGAGTAGTGACTATCGTGGAAAGAAAATCGTGCTATACAGTTATCCCAAGGCCAACACCAGCGGATGTACGGCAGAGGCATGTTCACTGCAGGCACACAAGGCCGAACTGGCAAAGGCAGGCTATGAGATTATAGGTGTGAGCAAGGATCGTCAGGAGTTGCAGAAGAAGTTTGCTGATGCTCAGGGACTGGAGTTCCCCCTCATTGCCGACACAGAGACTACCTTGCTGCAGGAACTCGGTTGCTGGGGCGA
>DCIS01000117.1:0-135 GCA_002317475.1 Prevotellaceae bacterium UBA1720
CCAACATCTTGAGCACGGCATCCTGGGTCAGATCGTTGCTATCCTTGGCACGTCCCTCGCGCTGCGCCATCCAGATGTTCTCGTGCTTCTGCGTCACAGCATAGTGGATGTACTCGCTCATCAGCTGACTGCTCT
>DCIS01000117.1:319-9753 GCA_002317475.1 Prevotellaceae bacterium UBA1720
TCCAGAACGATGTCGCGATGGTTGCTAAGGAAGGTGTAACGCTGGGCACCCTTCTGCAGACAAGCATCGCCGAGGGTAACTCCCTTGGTGTGCTTTCGGATGACGAGCATCCTCACCAGACGTGCCATGAAACGAACCTGGAAATCCTGCGGTTCGTCGATGCCCACGAAGGCCAGACGGATGAGGCCGTTGCGCAGGCCCTTAGGCAACCAGGGCACAGCACCCTGCAGCACTTTCTGGAAATGACGGTCGCCCAACAGATCGTTCAGAGCTTGCTTCATCTCACCCTTATTGTAGGGACGGATGGCATCGAAGGCGGAAATATCGTACATATGGAATAGGGATTAAAGGTGTGAGAGGTGAGAGGTGAGGGGTGAGGGATGAGAGGTGAGGGGATACCTCACCCTACTTATTCAACGTATCCTCGATGATGTCGGTCATCACCTCGCGGATGTCCAGACCAGCAGCACGTACCTGCTGAGGAATGAAGCTGGTGGCAGTCATGCCGGGAGTAGTGTTGATCTCCAGAAGATTAATCTTCTCGCCCTCGGTGATGATATAGTCGATGCGGATGATACCATGACAACCCAGGATGTCGTAGATAGCAGAGGTGAGTTGCTGGACACGCTGGGTGAGACGCTCGCTCAGTCGGGCAGGCGTGATCTCACTCACCTGACCATTGTACTTGGCATCATAGTCGAAGAACTCGTTCTCAGGTACCACCTCGGTGATGGGGAAGACGGTGCTTTTAGCCTTCGTCTTATAGCAGCCACAGGTAATCTCCGTACCCTTCATGAAGGCCTCCACCATCACGTCCTCACCCTCCTTAAGGGCAATGTCAATAGCGGGGCGCAACTGGTCGGCAGTCTTCACCTTCGTGGTGCCGAAACTGCTACCACCACTGGCGGGTTTCACAAAGCAAGGCAGACCGATGCGCGAGATGATATCCTCGTCGCTAACCTCCTGATCATGCCCCTGCTTTACCACCAGTGAATCAGCCACACTGACACCCAAGGCACGCATGTAGTTGTTCAGCACGAACTTATCATAGGTCATGGCCTCGACCTGGACGTTACAAGTGCTGTAGGGCATACCGATGAGGTCGAAATAGCCCTGCAGGATGCCGTTCTCGCCAGGCACACCATGGATGGTGATGTAGCAGAAGTCGGGACGGATGGTCTCGCCTGCCACCTCAAAGGTGAAATCGTTACGGTCCACCTTGCTGCGGGTGCCATCAGCGAGGATAGCCTCCCACTTGCCGGCATGTATCTCTACCTTGTAGGTGATGTATTTCTCAGGGTCTATGAATGACTCGATGCCTGCTGCGCTACGCATGGAGACATCGTGCTCGGAGGTGTCACCTCCACAGATGATTGCTACTATCTTTTTCATTGCTTTATCTTCTAACTCTTTATATATTTTCTCCATTTTTCAAGTAATTCAGTCATATCCTCAGGAACAGGACACTCAAAGAACATCTGCTCATGGGTGCGGGGATGCTCAAAACCGAGGGTGCGGGCATGGAGGGCCTGACGGGGACAGATGGCAAGGCAATTGTGTATATAGGCCTTATAGGAGGCACTCTTCTCGCCTCGCAGGATCTCACAACCACCATAGCGTTCATCGGCAAAGAGGGGATGACCAAGATGACGCATGTGGGCACGGATCTGATGGGTACGACCCGTCTCGAGCACGCATTCCACCCAAGTAACATGACCCAGTCGCTCCAGCACACGATAGTGTGTCACGGCACTCTTACCTATCTCACTGTCTGGAGGATAGACCCACATCTGCAAGCGATCCTTGGGATGGCGACCGATATTACCCTCGATGCGACCCTCGTCCTCGACAAAGGGTCCCCAAACCAGAGCATTGTACTGACGACGAGTGCTGTGCACGAAGAACTGGTGACAGAGATGAGCCTTGGCCTCAGGGGTCTTGGCAATGACCAACAGACCGCTGGTGTCTTTGTCAATACGATGCACCAGACCTACGGTAGGATCATTGGGGTCGAACTTAGGATCATCCTTGAGATGCCATGCCAGGGCATTAACCAGGGTGCCACTGTAGTTACCACAACCGGGGTGAACGACCATGCCAGCAGGTTTGTTGATGACCATGAGATCTTCGTCCTCATAGACGACGTTGAGGGGAATATCCTCGGGGATGATATCGGTGTTTCGCTTGGGTGTCTCGAGCATCAAAGTCACTACCTCACCGGGCTTAACCTTGTAGTTGCTCTTCACAGGACGCCCATTCACCTGGATATAGCCAGCTTCGGCAGCCTGCTGGATACGATTGCGACTGGTATCGCCTAGATGGTCCATCAGGAACTTATCCACACGAAGCGGATTCTGTCCCTTGTCGGCCACCACACGACGATGCTCGTAGAGGGTCTGTCCGTCACCCTCCTGCTGTTCGCCATCCTCGCCGTCCAGCAAATCGATGTCTTCGCCCAGAACTTCCTGTTCCTCGCTCAGTATCTTATCGTCTATCATTGGATTCCTATCCTCCATAAACCATAAACTCTAAACCATGAACCCTTAATCCTCAGCCCAGTCATCCCAGACGTCGTCGTCGTTCATCTCGTCATAGTCCTCGCTGTATTCGTTGCTCTCGACCATGTCGTTGCCTACCACGAGGGTGAGAGGACTATCGGGAGAGATCATCTGACCATTGGTGAGGTTTGCACCGTTCGCCTTGATGCCCAGCAACATATCCTTCTCACCGTAGATGTACTCGATATTGCCGACAATGAAACCATTCTTGACGAGAATCTCACGAGCCTGATGTGCGCTGCAGTTGCCAATGATGCGAGGCAAGGGTTGCTTGTCCATCGTACGCTTATTCACTGTCAGGTACACCTGCCTACCACGCTTCACGGTAGCACCGGCCAAGGGTTTCTGTTCCAAGATGGTGCCAGCAAGTTTGGTCTTATCGTACACCGAGTCCACAACGACGCCTTCAAGCTCCAGTTCAGTCAATGCCTGCTGGGCCTCCAGCACCTTGTTGCCTACCAAGTCGGGCACCTCGATGCCTTCACCGTGATGCGTAAAATGGTTCATCCACATCTGACTGCCGAACCATAGCACCACACCAAATGTCACCAGAGCCAAGACGTTGATGACCACCATGGGACTGAAAAGTTTCTTTACAAAGTTGCTCTTTGCCATATCTTTGATTTTCTAATTATCCGTTATTTCCGATAGAATATATGTCATCTCATTCCATATCTATGATATGAAAGATATCGCAAAAGTACGATAATCTTGGCGTAAAAGCAAATTTTGCTAAAAAAAAGTGGTACGACGAGACGCATGACCCCCTTCGTATGCGAATAATATGGAAAAGGTTTGCGTCTTTTTACACTTTTTCGTAATTTTGCCAAGCTTTTGATACACACCACAATGAGTGTATCCTTCACGAACACTATCAATGAAACAAAAGATAACCAAAAGGAAACTAAAAATGGGCATGCTCGTCATGGGATGGCTCATCTGCCACACCCTAGCAGCCCAAAACGATTCCCCACGTACCTCTGTGCAGAGCGGTACTGGGGTCGAAAACTACCTGCGCCAAGCGGGTGACCATGCTGCCCTGTACACCGGCAGGTTGCTCACCATCAACAAGACCACAGGTTGGATGACACACCCCTATTGGGACGACGACAAGTTCCACCAAGGCACTGTCTGCTACGACGGTATCCTATACCCACTGGTGGCCATACGCTATGATATCTATCTGGACGAGTTGGAGGTCATGGCTCCTGTGAACAACCATGTCGTGCTGCCCGAGAAAAACAAGGTGTGGTATTTCACCATTGACAACATGCGTTTCATCCCACGACCCGAGGGGTATATGGCTCAACTGTATGACGGAAAGTTGGCATCTTTGCAATTGCAGCGCACCAAACGTCAGGATACGGACAAGTTGGTGAACGGTGAATACTTCAAGAAGGACTTACTCATCACCAACAGCTACAAGTTGCACTACGACGGCAAGGACTATCTCGTGAAGAACCTGAAAGATGTGCAGAAAGTATTGCCTCAGTACCGCCAGGAAATGGCAGACTATAGTCGCCGCAAAGGACTGAGTTACAACAAACTGGACAAAGAAGAGAGCTTGAAGCAGTTGGTTGCCTACGTCGACGGACTACTGCTGAAGAATTACCCTGTACGTCAGAAGGGCAGAACCAGCACCGTCATCTCAGCACCCGACTCGCTTTTCCAACAACTAACACAGGAACCCATGCCCGAGACCTCACCTTCCTTCCGTGCTTTCCGTGAGGGAACGGATGTCACCACCATAGTCTATGAGGAGGTGGATGATGCCGCTGGCACAACCACTGCAGGTGTAAGCAAGCTGAAACCCATGAAGGAGGAGCGCATCCTGGACGAACTGGAGATCATAGCCTTCCAAAGCAAACTGTCCAGCACGCAGACTGGCCTGGAGAAATTTCGTCCTCAGCAGTTGCGCAATATGCCTATGGCCATGGGTGAGGCAGACGTAATGAAGATGGTGCTCTCACTGCCTGGTGTCAGCACCGTAGGCGAGGCTTCCAGCGGTTTCAATGTACGTGGTGGTGCCTCTGACCAGAACCTCATTCTGTTGGGCAGTAACACGGTTTTCAACACCATGCATCTGTTCGGAATTTTCTCCGCCTTCAACACAGACTACATCAGCGATGTCTCCCTCTACAAGAGTGGCATACCGGCTCAGTACGGAGGTCGTATCTCCTCTGTCATGGAACTTACACCCCGTTTGGCGGACCGCAAGCAATGGTCTGCCTCTGCTACAATAGGACTTCTAACCAGCAAAGGAGAACTGAACATTCCCATAATCAAGAATCGCCTATCTCTCTCGTTGGCCGCTCGAACGACCTACTCCGACTGGATGCTGAAACTGCTGTCCAAGCGCAGCGACTACAGAGATGGCAGTGCAGGATTCTATGACACAAATGCCTCACTGTCATGGATGGTCAACCGCAATCATTATGTTAATATTTATGGATACTTCAGCCGTGACCGTTTCTCTTTCTCCAAAAACGACCGTTATGCTTATGTCAATGCGAATGGTTCGGTGGAATGGAAAGGACATTGGAATGACCGCCTGAGCAGCGTGGTACAAGCCGGCTGGGACCACTACGATTACGACCGCCGTGAGAGCGAGAACCCCAGTACAGCTGCTCTCCTTACGTATGACCTACAACAGCGTTTCCTAAAAACAAACTTTAAATGGGAGCATGGCAACGAACACGTATTGAAGTTTGGATTCAACGCCCTGCTGTACCTTGTCAATCCCGGTCAGATGAACCCCTTCGGCAACGAGTCATACATCCAGCACGACCGCCTGGAAGAGCAGAAAGCCCTGGAGGCTGGCATATATGCAGAGGAGGAGTGGCACCTCACGAAGCGATGGATGCTGAACGCTGGTCTACGCCTTAACATTTTTAACTCCAATCAGGAGGGCAAGGAACACACTTATCTGCATCCCGAAGGCCGTCTGTCTGCAAGCTACAAGCTCAATGACACACAGTCTCTGAAGGCTGGCGTCAACATGATGCACCAATACCTGCACAAGCTCTCCAACACCGTCATCATGTCGCCTACAGACACCTGGACACTGAGCAATGATATCATCAAACCACAGAATGGTTGGCAGGTCTCGGCAGGGTATTTCTGGGAGATGCTCAACCGCAAGTTCGAGGCATCGGCTGAGGTCTACTACAAGCAGATGAACAACTACCTCACCTACAAGAATGCAGCTCAACTGACCATGAACCATGAGTTGGAAAATGATGTCTTCGGAGCTAAAGGACGTTCGTATGGTATTGAACTACAGGTAAAAAAGCCCATTGGCAAACTGAATGGATGGATCAGCTACACCTATTCACGTTCTCAGTTGCGCCAACCTAATGGAACAGCCTTCCAGATAATCAACGACGGGAAGTGGTTTACCTCTGACTTTGACCACCCACACGAGTTGAACTTCGTAGGCAACTACCGCTTCACACGTCGCTACAGCATGTCACTGAACATGGACTACAGCACAGGGCGTCCCACCACAGTCCCAGTAGGTAAATACTACGATCGTTCACAACAGCGCTTCCTGCCTCTCTACGGCGAGCGTAACGGGTATCGTCTGCCCGACTACTTCCGTGCTGACCTGGCATTCAACATCGAGCCCGGCCACCATCTGACAAACCTTACACACAGCCGTTTCACCATCGGTTGCTACAACGTATTGGGCCGGCGCAATGCCTATAACGTCTATTTCGTGTCAGATTATTCGGGTATCAAAGCCAAGCGCATCTCTGTGTTTGGAGCACCCATCCCCTTCGTGTCCTACTCCATCAAATTCAATTAGACTATCCTGTACACAAGATTTTGACCACTTATGAGAAATTATATATATAAGGTATGCATCATACTCACAGCCAGCCTGCTGAGTGCTTGCATTGACGACTACGAAGCAAATATCTCATCAGAAGAAGGACACCGACTGGTGGTGGAGGGATCAATACGCTCCGGCGAGAAGTGCACTTTCTATCTCACCAACAGTGTCTCTGTCAACAACGCATCATCCGGCGTCTACAACTCCGAGATTCTTTCCGTCCTGGACGCAGAGGTCAGCGTTCTTGGCGAGGACGGCACTTGCTACACGAGTCATCTGGATGGCTCGGAATACCAGGTACAAGTAGGACAACTCAATCCTAACGTGCGTTACTGGCTGGAAATCAAGACCACAAGCGACGGCACTTTCGAGTCCAGTCATGAATACCCTACCCCAACGCCTGCAATCGACAGTCTCAGTTTTCGTCAGAACAAGGAAGATGGGAAGGTACTAATCCTCCTTGGCACCTCTTCCCCAAAAGCAGACGAACCTATCTACCTGCAGTGGTCTTACGAAGAGGCCTGGGAGATTTACACCCCCTACTGTGCCACCTGGGCATTCGAACCAAGGGACAAATACGGCAGTTACTATGCTCCCTCTCTCACCAAAGCCACAACCGGAGAGAACGGAAGTGGCAACCTGCCCGAATTCATCCGTCCTCTCTCGCCCAACGAATACACTAACCACGGATGGGCATTCAGCCATTGCATAAATGACATTCATGGTAGCAGTCAGCAGTTTATAGAGAACAAGATAGCAGGACTGGACATTCGTCAAATCGAAGGCAGCGACAACCGTCTGCAGACCCGCTACCGCATCTGCGTGCACCAACGTGCCATCACCAAGAATGAGTACGAGTATCTGGAACTGAGAAGCAAGCAGACCACCGAGATGGGTGGTCTCTTCACCCCGCTGCCTTCTGAACTGCCCACCAACATCCATTGTACAGATGGCAGCACGAAGGCCATTGGCTACGTGGGTGTAAGCAGTTCAACAGCCAGCAAAGTACTATATATCAACCGGAAAGACATCACCTTCAATCCTGGATACAAAGCTGAACGTTACAACGACGAGGAATGTATTGAAAGGGGACAGAAGACCTATCTGCAGCGCTACAACAATGGGCTTCGCCTGCTTGAGTACGATGATATTTCCAGCAAATCCTCCTGGACACCGCAATGGTGCATAGATTGTCGGCATCCATACTGGGGTTGTACTACAACACGTCCCGACTATTGGGAGGACAGATAAAGACAACTCCATTCCCATTTTTCAACTCTCAATTTCAATTAGATGAAAAGGTTTTCCATCACATATCTGCTTTTGCTCCTCTCCATGGCCGTCATAGCCCAAGCAAGGGAGATTGCCTCTGCCTTCACAGACAAAGATTGCTATGTCACAGGTGAACGTATGCATGTACGTATCACGATTACGGATGAACAACGCCAACCCAGCCTCACCAGTCGTGTAGCGTACGTAGAACTGTCTGATACCCTCACTCTTCAGGCACAAGGTATGGCTTTGCTATCCGATGGCCAGGGATGGGTGGACATCCCTTTGCCTACAACCCTGCACAGTGGTTTCTACATGCTCACCGTCTACACACGACTGATGTGTCAGCAGGGGGTGGAGAGTTTTCATCGACAATTGGTGGCGGTAATCAACCCTATGCATGTCACACGTCGTGACGACATCAAGTATCACGACACTGAATCCAAATCGGAGAATGCACGCAGTTACAAGGTTGGTCAGTCTATCAGTGTTAGTGTACCCTCCAACATACAGACACTCAGCGTGGTGCGCAACCCTATCACTACCAATTCCTTCGACGCCCCATCGCTGCGTCCCATGCGTTCATCCTTCCTGTTGACTACACCCGAGGTAGAGGGTCATATTCTGTTGGCTGCCACCAGCAGTCACAATCCAGCCTCACAAGCTCGTCTGGCAAGCGTAGGCAAGGGTTCGTTCGTAGTTGATGGTCAGCAGATAGGGGACAGCCTCTGGTGCTTCTACACTCATGGTCTCATGGGCAACTTGCCCGTCATTCTGGAGGCACACAACGAGGAGGGGAACGTCCCCATCCATATCCAGTCGCCCTATGCGTCACCCCTTCCTAAAGCCTTGCCCTCGCTGGAAGTATGGTGCAACGAACAACAACTCCTGGACCGTGTCAAGGGAGCCCTTCATGAGGAGACCCTCTCGCTTTGGATTGAGGATGACACCTTGAAACATAGCATCAACTTCCTCTCTCGCCGTCCCGACCATTTTTACGACATGGACGAATACACACGGTTTAGTACCGTTCGTGAGGCAATGGTGGAGTTCATTCAGGGCATTGACCGCCGAGTCGTCAAGGGTGTCCCCTTACTCTTTACGCCCGATCCACAGACGGGCATCTACAACAAACGTCCCGCCTTGGTTATGCTCGATGGTATGCCCGTTCTGGATATTGACCGCATGATGGCCTACGATGCTCGTCTCTTGAAATATGTCCAGGTCTACAACGGCAGCTTCACCTTTGGCACCACCACCGTCCAGGGTGTTATCTCCTTCATCTCGCATCGAGGTCTACTCTCCAATTTCCAATTGGAAGAAGGCACGGAACTCGTTCGCTATGCATTCCCTCAGGACCACCCCGACTTTCTGGTTCCACAGACACCTTCTACCAGCACCGTCCTATGGAATCCCGCAGTCAATGCCAATCACACCTCATTCAACGCCCCATCCATGCCTGGACGATATCAAGTCGTCCTTCAGGGCCTTGACCAGCAAGGCGAGCCCTTCCGCTCCACCTCCTGGATAGAGGTTACAGAATAAGATGCAGTCCTACCAGGCACAAAAAAAAAGACTGACCCTGTTACGAGTCAGCCTTTTTTATAAGGTAAATTCTATAATTAGCAGAGTGCCTTGGTGTCGAGGGCGATCATGAGCTCCTCGTCGGTGGGAATGCAGCAAATAATGACCTTGCTGTCATCTGCACTGAGGATAGCCTCGGTTGCACGACAAGAGCGGTTCTTCTGGTCATCCAACTTGATGCCCAT
>DCIS01000056.1:0-13711 GCA_002317475.1 Prevotellaceae bacterium UBA1720
ATCATTGATATCGACAACCTTGAACCTGATGACGAATAAGACGCTTGCTTCCGCGTGTTGTACGTTGCTCTTGGGACTCCTTATCCTCGTTCCCATAGCATCATGGGTAATGCTTGCCCTTGGCATGTCTGTACATAATATATTATGTGCCGAGGGTTATCGTTGGGTATGGATGCATGCCGACGAATGCCTTGCCCCTGCCTATCTCGTGCCCGTCATAGCACTGGTCATTGCATGGGGATGCGTACAATGTTCGGGAGTCCTTAACGTCTTATTCAGCCGTTACCGTACGGTCAACGAGCGACTGGGCCTCACCTCCTTTCTTGTGGTCTTTCTGTTGCTCTTTCTATGGTTCCTCGTGCCCGTCTTCAGGGTCGATAGTGCCATGCGTAGCGTCACGGGTCTGCTCTTCCCATCCCCATGGTTCTCCTGTGCGCCCTATCTGCTTTCGGGCATCATGTTCCTGGCATCGTTCAGTTTCATGCTCTTCACCAGCAAGGAGCGTTTCCCCCTCCTCATTGGTCGTCTTCTCTCCTCGGGCATCTCACGTTATGCCTTATGGCTCATCAATTTATCCCTCTTGAATTTCCTAATCGAAATCATCAAATATGTCTTCCATGCTGAATGATCTCAACGAGTCACAACGATTGGCCGTAGAGTGTATCGACTCACCATCTTTGGTCATTGCCGGAGCCGGATCCGGTAAGACTCGTGTGCTTACCTATAAGATTGCCTATCTGCTCTCCAAGGGACTGAAACCCTGGAACATCCTGGCGCTTACCTTTACCAACAAGGCTGCTGCCGAGATGCAGCAACGTATTGCCCGTCAGGTAGGTTCCGACCTTGCCTCTGGTCTTTGGATGGGCACGTTCCATAGCATCTTCTCGCGCATCCTTCGTATTGAATGTCAGTCTATTGGGTTTACCAGCGACTTCACCATCTACGATGCCACGGATCAGAAGAGCCTTATCCGCAGCCTTATCCGTGAGAACAGCCTTGATGACAAGGTCTACAAGCCTGGCATGGTGGCTAATTTCATCTCGCAAGCAAAGAACCACCTCATCACGCCTCAGCAGTATGCCAACGACATCTCTATACGTGAGCGTGATCAAGCGGCACGTGTACCTCTTGTAGCACAGATCTACCAGCAGTACGTCCAGCGCTGCCGTCTCAGCAATGCCATGGATTTCGATGATCTGCTGCTCTACACCTACTATCTCTTCTTCAATAATCCCGAGATTGCGCAGAAGTACGAACAGCGTTTTGAGTTTGTCCTTGTGGACGAGTATCAGGACACCAACTATGCCCAGCATCGCATCGTATGGCTCCTTACTCAGCATCGTCAGCGCGTCTGTGTGGTTGGGGATGATGCGCAGAGCATCTACAGTTTCCGTGGAGCGAATATCGAGAATATCCTTACCTTCCAGGAGCAGTACCAAGGGGCTCAGCTCTTCAAATTGGAGCAGAACTATCGTTCGACGCAGAATATCGTGGCGGCTGCCAACAGCCTTATCCATCACAATCAGGGACAGATACACAAGGATGTCTACAGCCGTAAGGCCGAGGGTCAGTTGATCAACGTCTTCACCGCACAGAGTGATTTTGAGGAGGCATACCTGGTCAGCCGCACCATCAAAGTTCTGCATCATCGCGACCATATCGCTTATTCGGACATTGCCGTTCTCTATCGCACCAATGCCCAGAGTCGTTCGTTGGAGGAGGCCCTTCGCAAGGATGGCATGCCTTACCGCATCTATGGCGGACTCTCGTTCTACCAGCGAAAGGAGATTAAGGACGTCATTGCCTACCTTCGCCTTGCCGTCAATCCGCATGACGAGGAGGCTCTGAAGCGTGTTATCAACTATCCCGCTCGTGGCATTGGCGACACCTCTCTCAGTAAGATCCTCCAGTGTGCCACCTCTCATAGCGTGTCACCTTGGCGTGTCATCGCCGATCCCGTTGGTTTTCAGTTGAATGTCAACAAAGGCATGATCACCAAACTGACCACCTTTGCGCAGATGATCGATGGTTTTGCACAGGCAGCTCCCACGCAGAATGCCTCTGACCTTGCCTTTCGTATTGTCCGTGAGACGGAGCTTGCGAAGGACATCAACAAGGGTCACGACCCCGATGACATCTCTCGTCAGGAGAACCTTCAGGAGCTGATGGATGGCATCTCTGCCTTCGTGGAAACCAAGCAGGAGGAGGGTCAGCCATGCCTCCTTACCGACTATCTGCAGGAGGTCTCCCTGTTGAGTGATATCGACGAGGATAAGGTCACCGATGATGATCAGAAGATCACCCTCATGACCATCCATTCCGCCAAAGGTCTGGAATTCCGAGTAGTTTTCGTGGTAGGTCTCGAGGAGGAACTCTTCCCCAATCAGATGGCCATTCAGGAGGGTGCCAAAGGCATTGAGGAGGAGCGCCGATTGATGTATGTGGCCATGACACGTGCCGAGGAGCAGCTCATCCTCACCTCTGCCCGTAGCCGTTTCCGTTTCGGTCAGACGGAGATGAGTCATCCCAGCCGTTTCCTCAAGGAGATTGATGCTCGCTATCTGAAGACGGTACGTAGCACACCCTCTACGGATGCTCCTTCATCACCTTTCCAGCGTCGTGGCACTCGTCTCTTCGATGACGACACCACCCCCTTACCCGCTAAGCAGTTCCCCAGAACCGTATGGGGAAAGACGCTCCGTCGTGTCTCTCCCTCTAGCACACCTGTTGCTCCTGCCTCAACTCCTACGCCTTCCGTTTCTTCATCTTCTCCCTCTCCTTCACCCTCATCTTCCCCCACGTCCGTTCCCGGCCTTGCAGTTGGTAAACATGTCGAGCACAGCCGTTTTGGTAGGGGAGAGGTTCTCAAGCTCGAAGGTACGGGTCTCGATGCCAAAGCCGAAGTCCGTTTCGATAATGTAGGCACCAAGCAACTCCTCCTCCGCTTTGCCAAAATCACCGTAATAGATTAAAGTTAACATGAATAGCAACAACAAAAACAACAACTATATTTTTATTCTCATTATTATAATTAAAAGATGTTTTCGTTGTTGTCATTCATGTTAAAATAAACACCTCATTTCCATCTAATAAGAAATAAAGTTGTTTTCGTTGTTGCCATTCGTGTTAAATTATCAATACTCCCCTTTCCATCTATGAGCCATAAGGCCACACACCTTTTCGTACTCCTTCTCTCCCTTGCCACTATGGTGAGTGCACAAATCTTGGTGCCCTTCAACGGCATTGTTACCGACCTTTCCGGTCATCCTATTAAGAAGGTCAAGGTCTACAATTACGACGCCAAACGCTTCACCTTCACGGATAGCCAGGGACGTTTCGGTCTAACCAACGTACGTATCACCGATACCCTCCACCTTGTCTACAAGAAGGTACAATACGACATACCCGTCGATGGCAAGCGAAGCATGCGTATCCGTTTAGCCGATCAGCAGCAACTGGTTTCCGAGGACGAGGACCTGGTCGACCTTGGCATGCTTTTCGTCAAGCGTCGTGAGTTTGGTGGTTCGTCCTCTGGTCTCAATGGCGAGGAACTTGTTCGTATGGGTTATACCAATGTCGTGGATGCTATCCTTGGCCGTGTTCCCGGTGTCACTCAGCTCAATGGCAGCCTCGTCATCCGTGGTATCAGCAGCATCACTTTGAAGAACGATCCCCTCTACCTTGTCGATGGAGTGGAGGTGTCCTCACTCTCCAACATCAGCATCTACGATGTCGACCATATCGAGGTCACCAAGGACTCCAACATCTACGGTGCCCGTGGAGCCTGTGGCGTCATCTCCGTCACCACCAAGCGCGGAAAATAAATATTGCATCATTTGGAGTGTCATTTGATAAGGAGGCATTAAGGACTCATTGTGGAGGATTGGAGGACTCAGAACGAGGCACCTCAATGCGGGGCGCCTCGTTTGTGTATGTGTATGTAAGGATAATAGTCAAACCTCTTTATCTCCATGCCTCGCTGGAGGCATCAGTAGGCATGCGCCAGTCACCACGAGGGGAGAGGGAGCAGGAACCAACCTTCGGTCCATCGGGCAGACAACTGCGCTTGAACTGCTGAGCAAAGAAGCGACGATAGAAGTTATCACGCCAATGTGCTATGACCTCCGGAGTGTACTTGCCATCAAAGGCATGTTCTGCCAGGTACTGAATCTTGGCAGGTGTGTAACCCCAACGAAGGACATAGTAGAGGAAGAAGTCGTGCAATTCGTAAGGTCCTACGAGATCCTCGGTCTTCTGCGTGATATTGCCATCCTCGTCGGCAGGGATGAGTTCGGGACTGATGGGTGTGTCGACAATATCCAACAGGCAGGCACGTGTGCGCTCATCGTCCATCTGAAGGGCAACCCATTTAACGAGGTGCTGAACGAGGGTTTTGGGCACACTGACATTGACGCCGTACATGCTCATGTGGTCGCCATTATAGGTGGCCCAACCGAGTGCCAATTCAGACAGATCGCCCGTTCCGATAACAAATCCACCCACCTGATTGGCTACATCCATAAGGATCTGTGTACGCTCGCGAGCTTGTGAATTCTCGTACGTAATGTCGTGATTGTCAGGGTTATGGGCGATATCGCTGAAATGCTGTGTAACGGCTTGTGCGATGCTGATCTCGCGGATGGTGACACCGAGTCCCTCCATCAGATTGAGGGCATTGGTGTAGGTGCGATCCGTAGTGCCGAAACCGGGCATAGTGATGCCGATTATACCCTTGGGATCAAGACCCAGGAGCTTGAAGGTGCGGGCACAAACGAGCAGTGCCAATGTGGAGTCGAGACCACCACTGATACCCACTACAACATGCTGAGCATGAGTATGTTGGATGCGTTTGGCAAGTCCCTCTGCCTGTATGGCGAAGATCTCCTCGCAACGCTCGTCAAGGGTGCGTCCCTGTGGCACGAAAGGATGAGGATCGATGGTACGTGTGAGAGGCAGTTCCTGCGAGAGAAGCATCTCAGTATCAACGATATGCACGGGTTCATCCTTGATGGTCTCGGCACATGTGGCAAAGGTGGTGTTCTGTCGACGCTCGGAGCGCAGACGGTCGATGTCTATGTCGGTAATGAGCAACTGTGGAGTAAGGCTATGACGCTGACCTTCAGCCACTAACGAACCGTTCTCATAGACAAGGGCCTTGCCGCTGAACACCACATCCTGTGTGCTCTCACCGAAGCCACATCCGCTGAACACATAGCCGCAGATGCAACGAGCACTCTGTTGTGAGAGGAGGGATTTGAGGTAGGAGTACTTGCCAATGCTGTCATTGTCGGCAGAGAGGTTGAAGATCACGTCGGCTCCCTGCAGAGAGAGGGTGGTGCTGGGAGGATTGGGTGCCCATACATCCTCGCAGATCTCTATACCAAACACGCAACTGGGTGTGTGGAAGAGGAGATGGCGATGAAGGGGTATCTGCTGACCGCAACACCAGATACTGCCGGGACGGATATCACGGACACTGGTGAACCAACGCTTCTCGTAGAACTCCTTGTAGTTGGGCAGGTAGGTCTTGGGCACAATGCCCAGAATCTTGCCTTTCTGTACCACTGCAGCACAATTCAGGATGGAACCGCAATAGGGTAGAGGCAGACCCACGATGCAGATGATATCCAGCGAACGGGTGAAGTCCATGAGCGTGATAAGTCCGCGCTCGGCCTCATTGAGGAGTTGCTCCTGGAAGAAAAGGTCCTGGCAGGTATAGCCAGTGATACTGAGTTCAGGGAAGAGGATGATCTCCACATGGCTTTCCTCTGCCTCGGTGATGAGCGTCTTGATCTGCTCAACATTGCTTCGGCAGTTGGCCACCGTTACCAATGGCACTGCTGACGCAATCTTTACATATCCGTGTTGCATACCTTATTTATTATTAATAAAGTCAGATCACTTACTTAACTCTACGTTCGCTTACTTTATTAACGAAACGCTACGCTTGATGAAGTTGGTGAGCGCCTCGCCCTTGAGCATGCCATTCTGAAGGAGAGCAAGATCGATGAGCTGATGTACGCGGTCATTGCCCTTACCATAAGCGGAGAGGATCTCGTTCTTCTTGTCCTGCTGAACCTTGATATCCTCACCACACTTCTTGAGGTCCTCCTTGTCGGCATCGGTGATCTCCTCGGGCTTCTTCTTGTCCTGCTCCTGACGCAAAACGGCTTGACGTGCCGTCAGACCCTTGATCTCACTGACGATGGGTTTGAGGTCGCCTTCGGTAGCCTTCTCGCTATCCTCAAGGACAGCCTTGATCAGCGGTGCATCGGTGTTGAGCACGAGGGTGTACATATCGGGCATTTCGCCATAGAAACTCATACCCTGCTGTATGCGACTCATTTCCTTCATACGACGCATATACTCGCTTTGTGTGATCATAATGGGAAGGGCATTCTCTCCAAGAGCCTGTGCCTCAACATGATACTCAGTCTTGTCGGTCTTAGGCATCTGACTACGGAAGATGGCTGACAGATTGTCACCACGCTCAGCTTCGAGCACTTCGCGCTTGGTGTCCTCCTTCTGGATAAGGCGGTCGAGGGTGTCGGCATCAACACGTGTGAAGGTGCTCTTCTCCAACTTACGCTCGAGCATGCTGACCAGTGGAGTGTCCAACTGACCATCGAGCAACAGGACGCTATAACTCATGTCCTTGGCTGACTGGATGTAGGTGTACTGGCTCTCCTTGTCAGTGGCATAGAGGTAGACAAGCTGACCGTCCTTGTTGGTCTGCTGATCCTTGATGAGGGTCTGATACTCCTCGAGGGTGAAATGTTTGTCGTCGCAATCCTTCAGCAGGAAGTAGTTCTTGGCCTTGTCGTAGTAGTCCTCCTGTGAGAGCATACCATAGTGGATGAAGATCTTGATGTCATCCCATTTCTGCTCAAAATCAGGACGATCGGTCTTGAAGATTCTGTTAAGGCGATCGCTGACCTTCTTGGTAATATACTGAGAAATCTTCTTTACATTCTGATCGCTCTGCAGATAACTACGACTGACGTTCAGAGGGATATCGGGAGAGTCGATGACACCATGCAGGAGCATGAGGAAATCGGGTACGATGTTCTCTACATTATCGGTAACGAACACCTGATTACAGTAGAGCTGAATCTTGTTACGCTGAACATCGAGGTTGTTCTTGATCTTTGGGAAGTAAAGTATACCCGTGAGATTGAAGGGGTAATCAACATTGAGGTGAATCCAGAAGAGGGGTTCATCGTGCATGGGATAGAGTTTGCGGTAGAACTCCTTGTAATCCTCATCCTTGAGGTCAGCGGGTTTCTTCGTCCAAAGGGGCTCAATGCTGTTGATGACATTATCCTCATCGGTATCCTCGTACTTGCCATCCTTCCACTCCTGCTTCTTACCGAATACCACGGGTACGGGAAGGAATTTGCAATACTTATTGAGCAGATCCTCGAGCTTGTTCTTATCCAGGAAATCCTTACAATCATCATCGATGTGCATGATGATATCCGTACCACGGTCGGCCTTATCAGCAGCCTCAAGGCTATAAGAGGGAGAACCATCGCATGTCCAGTGTTGAGCAGGTTCGTCCTTGTAGCTCTTTGTGATGATCTCAACCTTGTTGCTGACCATAAACGAACTGTAGAAACCAAGTCCGAAATGACCGATGATGGCATTGGCATCCTCCTTGTACTTGTCGAGGAAATCGTTGGCACCACTGAAGGCAATCTGATTGATGTAACGCTCGATCTCATCAGCAGTCATACCGATACCACGGTCGCTGACGGTGATGGTGCCAGCCTCCTTATCGAAAGAGACGCTGACCTTAAGTTCACCCATCTCACCCTTGAAATCACCCTTACCGGCAAGGGTCTTGAGCTTCTGTGTGGCATCAACGGCATTACTTACTATCTCACGGAGAAAGATCTCGTGATCACTATAGAGAAACTTTTTGATGACGGGGAATATATTCTCAGTTGTAACCCCAATGTTTCCAGTTTGCATAGTATTTTGTTTTATTCCTTATCTATAATAATATTGTCTTCCTGAACCTTAGCGATGAGCGTAGAACCAGGAGGTGGTGGAGTGTCACTCATGATGAGTTCGCAGATAGCATCCTCGATACAAGTCTGAAGGACACGCCTGAGGGGACGAGCACCATATTGTACATCATAGCCCTTCTTACCAAGAAGGAGTTTAGCCTCGTCGGTGATATGGAAGGTGTATCCCATATCAAAGATACGTGTCTTGAGGGGACGAAGTTCGATATCCACAATCTGACAGATGGCCTTCTCGTCGAGTGAATCGAAGTAGACGATATCGTCCAAACGATTGAGAAACTCGGGAGCAAACTGCTTCTGAAGGGCTTTCTTCACAAGTGAACGAGCCAATTCCTTGTTCTGCGAGGCATCACCTTGTGTGGTGAAACCTACACCTTGACCAAATTCCTTGATCTGACGTGTACCGCAATTGCTGGTCATGATGATGATGGTGTTGCGGAAATCGACGGTGACACCATTGCCATCAGTCAGACGGCCCTCATCCATCACTTGCAACAAGAGGTTGAAGACATCCTGATGAGCCTTCTCAATCTCATCGAGCAGAACGATAGAGTAGGGCTTACGACGTACACGCTCGGTAAGTTGTCCTCCTTCGTCATATCCCACATATCCTGGAGGTGCACCCACCATACGACTGACGGTATGCTTCTCCATATACTCGCTCATATCAACACGGATGAGGGCTTCATCACTACCGAAGAGTTCCTCGGCAAGACGTTTTGCCAAATAGGTCTTACCCACACCCGTAGGACCAACGAACATGAAGGTACCAATGGGTTTCTTAGGGTCTTTCAGACCTACACGACTACGTTGTATGGCCTTTACCACCTTCGCAACGGCATCATCCTGACCAACGATAGTGGTACGAAGGAGGGAGGACATCTGACGCAGACGCTGATTCTCCTCCTGACCAATACGTTGAACGGGAATACCTGTCATCATAGCCACGATTTGCGCTATCTGCTGTACATCAACGATGGCACGATGCTGCTTCTGCTCCTCTTCCCATTTGCTACGCAAGAGGGCAAGTTGCTGCTCTGCCTCCTTCAGTTGATCACGATAACTGGCAGCCAACTCAAAGTTCTGTGCCTTGACGGCTTGATTCTTCTTTTCCGTAAGAGACTCTACCATGAACTCTTGTTGGGTAATCTCCTCGCTCACAGGAACTTCGTTGACTTGCTGACGAGCACCTGCCTCATCCATCACGTCAATAGCCTTATCAGGGAAACTACGACTGGTAAGGTAACGTTCGCTCAAACGTACACATGCCTGTAGTGCCTCGGGGGTATAGCTAACGGTATGATATTCCTCGTAATGAGGCTTGAGATTCTGAAGGATCTCCAGGGTCTCATTGGCTGTTGGGGCTTCTACGAGGATCTTCTGGAAACGACGCTCCAAGGCACCGTCCTTTTCAATAGACTTACGATACTCATCGAGGGTAGTAGCACCCACACACTGAATCTCACCGCGTGCCAAAGCAGGCTTAAGCATATTGGCAGCATCCATGGTACCGGGTGCTGAACCCGCTCCTACAAGCGTGTGTATCTCATCTATAAATATAATAATGTTAGGGTTCTTCTTCAGTTCGTTGATGATAGCACGTATACGCTCCTCAAACTGACCACGATATTTCGTACCGGCAACAACACCACCCATATCAAGGACAACAAGACGTTTGTCCCAAAGGGTACGTGACACCTTATGGCTGACGATACGTAGTGCCAGACCCTCGACAATGGCACTCTTACCCACACCTGGTTGACCGATAAGTACGGGATTATTCTTCTTACGGCGACAAAGTACCTGAGTAAGGCGTTCAATCTCCTGATCACGACCAACGACTGGATCTAACTTGCCGGAACGTGCAATACGCGTAAGGTCAGTACCAAATGTATCGAGGACAGGAGTAGCTGTTCCTTGACCCGTCTTTGGAGTGGAAGTGGCCGTGTTTGCCGTACGACCAGAGCGTGAGGAGAGCGTATCACCATCCTCCTCATCGTCCTCAAAACCAAAGGTATCCATGGTTTCCGTTTGGGGACGCATAGCATCCATAACCTTATCATAATTGATATTGCAAGCAGACAAAATACGACTTGCATCATTATCGTTCTCATGCAAAATGGCAAGCAACATGTGCTCAGCCTCAATACAATCAGCATTGAGGTTATGGGCTTCAAGCGCACAAAGCTTCAGAATCTTAGAGGCTTTGGCGTCGAGTGCCATATCGTCGGGATGTGGTGTAAGTATGACAGTTTGTCGTTTGGCTATGGCTTCCAGATCAGTTTTCAGTTGATGCGTGTCATCACAAAGTTGGTCAATGAGGCCTGTAGCATTACAACTAACGTCGCGCAACATGCCCAAAACCATGTGTACGGGAGTAACATTCTCGTTTTGCAAACGCATGGCTTCGTCTCTGCTATAGCTCAGTATTTGTGACAATTGTGCCGAAAATCTGCTCTTCATCATAAGTTTTCTATCTTATTTAATTAAATTAGGTGATTCCTGACGGAATTTCACCTTCAAAAAGCCACAAAACAAACATTGTGCCAAATCGGCACTTTCTGCCATTATTGCGCTGGACTTACTTCTGATGTAGACTTATTAGATGTTTTGGGTTTGCTGTTATGACGACGCTTTTTCTTCTTTTTGACAACTTGAGGCTGTTGTTCGTTAACGGGGGTAACAGATTCTGTATTAGTCTCTTTTGCTTTAGTCTCTTTGACTTTTGACTCTTTGGTTTTTGTCTCTTTTGCTTTTTTGCCTTTTGAAGACTTCTTGTTTCCCCGACTCTTATTCTTGTTGCCTCCTCGACCTTTGGCTATCTTACCGGTATACTCAGGACCTTCACCAATTTCCTTTGGCAACTCATTCTTCTCGACCTCCTTTTCCAGGAATCGTTCAATCTTAGCAAAGGCTGGTTGGTCCTTCTCACTAACCAAAGTAAAGGCCGAACCCTCAGCACCAGCACGAGCCGTACGACCAATGCGATGTACATAGTCCTCAGCATCATGTGGTACGTCAAAGTTGACAACCAACTGAATATCGTCAATATCAATACCACGTGCTACAATATCTGTGGCAACGAGTATATCAACCTGCTGACTCTTAAAACGATACATAGCCTCGTCGCGCTGACTTTGCTCCAGATCACTATGCATGGCCTCTACATTATAACCCTTGCGTTTCAAGGCAATGGCAATATCCTTCACCTTGATCTTTGAACCTCCAAAGATAATGACACGCTTAGGAGGATGCTGAGCAAAATAGTGCTCAAGGATGCGTAGTTTCTGTGCTTCATAGCAGATATAGGCACTCTGGTGTATACCATCAGCTGGACGTGAAACGGCAATCTTGATTTCTACGGGATCATGTAGGATATTCTGTGCCAACTTGATGATTTCCTTGGGCATAGTGGCAGAGAAGAGGATGGTCTGATGATTGCGTGGCAGAGCCTTCTCAATCTGCATGATATCATCGCAGAAGCCCATATCGAGCATACGATCAGCCTCGTCGAGAATGAAGAAACTCACTTTGGAAAGGTCGACATTCCCAAGACTTAAGTGGCTGATAAGACGACCGGGAGTGGCTATCAGCACATCAGCACCAAGGTTGAAACCACGTTTCTCCTGCTCATAACGAATACCATCATTACCACCATAAACGGCAACACTACTCAGACCTGGTGTATAATAGGCAAAACCCTGCATGGCTTGGTCAATTTGTTGTGCCAACTCGCGAGTAGGGGACATGATGACACAATTGATGGCATCCTTAGGGAAACCACCGTCATCCAAAAGACTAAGCACAGGAAGCAGATATGCTGCCGTCTTACCCGTACCTGTCTGTGCCACACCAATAATGTCTCGACCCTCGAGAATAGGAGGGATAGCGTGCTCCTGAATAGGCGTACACTCCTGGAAATTCATTGCATCAAGTGCATCAAGCACATTATCGCTGAGGTCTAAATCGTAAAAATCCACTTTATATGATGTTTATGTAATGTCTATAAATAGTTTGTGTAATGTCTATAATTATTTGGGCGCCCTTCTATACAGGTAAGCTGCAATGAAGAAAAAGACAATGTTGGGAAGCCATGCAGCAATGACAGGACTCAAACCAGCATTGATACTGAATGTGGCAGAGATGGTCTGGAAAAGGATGTATCCAGCACTTAGTCCCAAACCAACACCAAGGGCAAGTCCCATACCATTCTTGCGTTTCTTGGACGAAAGCGCTAAACCAATGGTGGCAAGGATGAAACAAGCAAAGGGTTCGGCAATACGTTTGTGATACTCAATCTCGTATGCAGCCAGATTACCTGTACCCCTAATACGCAGTTTATCAATGTGTTCGAGCAGTTCCGTGCTGGTCATGGTTTGCTCCATCTTAGCATTGGAGAGGAAATCACGAGGCTCCATAGTGACCATAGTATCCATACGACTTTGATTCTTGATAATCTCACGATTGGTGTGCATGTCACGTATCGTCACATCACGCATAAACCAATGATACTTCTGATTTGAGAGGGTATCGTAAGTGATGCTTCGTGCAGTAAGCGTGGAGACAAGTTTCTTGTTACGGAACTTATCCAAATGGAAACGGTATCCTGTCTTCGTAGGACCATCGTAATGTTCTACAAGTGCAATGACACCAGTATCTACCTGCAACTGAACATTATCAGAGAAAGTGGGTAGAGGTACTTTGCGTTTATAGGTATTCTCGAATTGCAATCGTTTTACGCTACCTCGGGGAATAACCTCAGTACTGAGATAGAATGTCAGGCCGGCAATAAGGGCTGCAGAAAGCATATAGGCACGCCAGATACGCGAAAACTTCACACCTGCTGCCTGCATGGCAATAATCTCACTATTGCCCGCTAACTTCGTGGTGAAAAAGATAACGGCAAGGAAGATGAATAACGAACTGAAAAGGTTGGCGTAGTAGGGAATGAAATTCAGATAATAGACGTAGATGATATCATGCCATGGTGCATGATTATTGGTAAACTTATCAATATTCTCGTTATAGTCGAAAATAACGGCAATACTGATAATCAATATGATAGAAAAGAAATAGGTACCCAAAAACTTACCAATAAGGTAACGGTCAAGTTTGGAGAGCAATCGTGGAAAGTAGAATTGCCGACGAGGCTTCTCCTTCTTTGGTTGCTGCTCTGATGCCTTGTTTGTTGAAGGCATTTCAGGTATGTTCTCTATGTTCTGCTCTATGTCTATTATTTCTTCTTCCATAGCATTACAAACGATTTGCAACTTTTACTGCCATCTGACTCTTCCATGTTGAGAAATCACCTGCCATGATGTGCTTGCGAGCCTCACCCACAAGCCAGAGGTAGAAAGCAAGATTATGGATGGTGGCAATCTCCATAGCCAACAATTCCTGTGCCTTGAAGAGGTGGTGAACGTAGGCCTTGGTATAGAAGGTATCTACGGATGAAGTACCGTATGGATCGAGCGGGGAGAAATCATCAGCCCACTTGGCATTACGCATGTTCATAATACCTTCAGAGGTAAAGAGCATAGCATTTCGTCCATTACGGGAAGGCATGACACAATCAAACATATCCACACCGCGCTCTATGCCTTCAAGCAGGTTCAATGGTGTACCTACTCCCATCAGGTATCGGGGTTTATCCTTAGGCAAGATGGCATTTACGACCTCTA
>DCIS01000056.1:13769-15848 GCA_002317475.1 Prevotellaceae bacterium UBA1720
TGGCATTTCCGTCACACTCCTTGCTAGCAATGAACTCAGCAGATTGTTGACGTAGATCTTTATAGGTACAACCCTGTACAATAGGGAAGAGGCTTTGCTGATAACCATATTTGGGGTCTGTTTCATTGAAACGCTTGATGCAACGATCCAACCAACGATGAGTCAAGCCGAGACTCTTCTTGGCATAGTTATAATCTGAGGTTCCTGGAGGACATTCATCCAGGGCCATCATGATATCAGCACCAATGCTACGTTCGATATCCATCACACCCTCAGGGGTGAAGAAATGCTTTGAACCATCAATATGACTACGAAACTCGCATCCCTCTTCCTTCAACTTACGAATCCCCGTTAGAGAGAAAACCTGAAAACCCCCACTATCGGTAAGGATAGGACGATCCCAACCATTGAACTTGTGCAGACCACCAGCCTTCTCCAGTATATTGGTACCAGGACGAAGGTAGAGATGATACGTGTTGCCAAGGATAATCTGAGCCTTTACCTCTTCCTTGAGGTCACGTTGCAAGACACCCTTTACGGTACCACAAGTACCTACAGGCATAAAGATAGGAGTCTCAATGGTACCATGATCGGTAGTGATGAGACCAGCACGTGCATTGGTTTTATCGTCAGTATGTTGTAATTGAAATTTCATTCTTCAAGTAAGTTACTTATCATTCTTCTCTTCATCAATAGTCAGTTCAATGGCATTATCAACCTTCTCATCAAGGAGGGCATAATCCAGTACCTGACCTACATGCTCAACATAGTGGAAACTAACACCCTTGAGGTAGATCTCGGGGATCTCTTCGATGTCCTTACGGTTCTCCTGACACATGATGATATCGGTTATACCAGCACGTTTGGCTGCAAGAATCTTTTCCTTGATACCACCTACAGGAAGCACCTTTCCACGTAGGGTAATCTCACCTGTCATGGCAATATGGCTACGTACCTTACGTTGTGTGAGGGCTGATGCAAGCGAGGTTACCATAGTAATACCTGCTGAAGGACCATCCTTGGGTACAGCACCTTCGGGTACATGGACATGAATATTCCAGTTGTCAAAAATACGATGATCAAGATTGAGAATCTCGGAATGTGCCTTGATGTACTCCAAAGCAAGCACAGCACTTTCCTTCATCACATCACCCAGATTACCGGTAAGGGTGAGTTTGCTACCCTTACCTTTGCTCAAACTGGTCTCTATAAAGAGAATCTCACCACCAACACTGGTCCATGCAAGACCCGTAACGACACCAGCAGTCTCATTACCTTGATAGATATCACGGCTATAAGGTGGTTTGCCAAGGAGTTCCTTGACCATATCTGGCAGAATTGTGGTTGAGGTGAACTCCTTTGTACGAGCATAGTTGAGGGCAAGTTTACGGAACACCTTGCCAATCTGCTTCTCAAGTCCACGTACACCACTCTCACGGGTATATTTCTCAATCAGCATCTCAATGGCTGCCTTGCTGAGTTTCAGGTCTTTATGTTTTTGCAGACCATTGTTTTCCTTCTCCTTAGGAACAAGATGCTTACGGGCAATCTCAATTTTCTCCTCGGTGATGTAACCACTAACCTCAATCAATTCCATACGGTCCAACAGGGGTTGAGGAATGGTGCTGATATTGTTTGCAGTAGCGATAAACATCACCTTCGACAGGTCATAGTCAATGTCAAGATAGTTGTCATGGAAGGCATTGTTCTGCTCAGGGTCGAGAACCTCAAGCAATGCACTTGATGGATCTCCGTGTGCCGTTGTCTGGGAGATCTTGTCAATCTCGTCAAGGATAAACACAGGATTGGAACTACCAGCCTTGATGATATTCTTGATGATACGGCCAGGCATAGCACCAATATAGGTACGACGATGACCACGAATCTCTGCCTCATCATGCAGACCACCTAAAGACATACGTACGTACTGACGATTGAGACTCTTGGCAATACTCTTGCCCAAGGAAGTCTTACCTACTCCTGGAGGGCCATAGAGGCAGATGATGGGGCTTTTCAGGTCACCACGAAGTTGCAGTACAGCAAGATGCTCCAGGATACGCTCCTTCACCTTCTCCATAC
>DCIS01000149.1 GCA_002317475.1 Prevotellaceae bacterium UBA1720
GACCAGGAGAAGAAATGTGGCGTACTATCCGGTGGTGAGCGTAACCGTCTGCACCTTGCCATGGCTTTGAAGCAGGAAGGTAACGTTCTCCTTCTTGATGAGCCCACCAATGATATTGACGTCAACACTTTACGTGCTCTGGAGGAAGGTCTTGAGGCATACGCAGGTTGTGCTGTTGTTATCAGTCACGACCGTTGGTTCCTGGATCGTATCTGTACTCATATTCTTGCCTATGAAGGTGATGGTAAGGTTTTCTTCTTTGAAGGCAGTTATTCTGATTATGAGGTTAATAAATGTAAACGTCTGGGCATTGAAGAGCCTAAGCGCGTACGTTATCGTAAACTGGAAGATTAAGTACTTTACTGTATACTGAATGGAATCTGATCTTAGATCTGCCTTGCAGCAGAAGATTGATAATCTCAACAAACCCAAAGGTTCACTAGGCCGTCTGGAGGAATTAGCCCTCCAGATAGGTTTGGTTCAAGGCACCCTTTCCCCCACCCTCTCTCATCCCTGCCACCTGCTCTTTGGTGCCGATCATGGTATTGAGAGAGAAGGGGTGAGCGTATCTCCACGTGAGATCACCTGGCAACAGATGATCAACTTCACACGTGGTGGAGGTGGCGTCAACATGTTCTGCCGTCAGCATGGTTTTGATCTGCATATCGTGGATGTAGGAGTTGATTATGACCTAACGTCTTATCCTGAGATTATCAACCGTAAGATTGCTACAGGGACAGGTAATTTCCTTCATGAACCTGCCATGACCTACGAACAGATGAATGAAGCCATACAGATTGGAGCTGACATGGTGGAGGTTTGTCGTGCAAAAGGTTGCAATGTATTATCCATTGGCGAGATGGGTATAGCGAACACCTCTCCCAGCAGTATCTGGATGCATCTCTTCCTGGGTATTCCCCTTGATCAGTGTGTTGGTGCAGGAGCGGGATTGAACTCTGCAGGTATTCAACATAAATTGGATGTCCTTCAGCGCTCCGTCTTCCGTTTTGTCTCTGAGGTAGAGCATGATGAGCAGGAAAACCCCATCGAGATTATACGTCAATTTGGTGGTTTTGAAATGGTTGCAGCCATAGGCGCTATGATCAGTGCTGCGGAAAACAGGATGCTCATTCTGGTCGATGGTTTCATTATGACAGCCTGTATGTTAGCTGCCTCACGTCTTTATCCCGATGTCATGAAAGCAGCCATCTTCTGCCATCAAGGTGATGAGTCTGGTCATCGACTCATGCTGCAGGGAATGGGTGTGAAGGGACTCCTCAACCTAGGGCTGCGTCTTGGCGAAGGTACAGGTGCACTTTGTGCCTACCCCATTGTAGAGAGTGCCGTTCACATGATCAACGAGATGAACAATTTCCAGAACGCCAAGATTACGAAATACTTCTGATATGAAGATCGCAGATCGCCTATTTGCATCGTTGATGTTCTTTACGCGCCTCCCTTGGTGGCGTCTGCGTGAAGTACCAGCTGAAGCATTCAAGCACACCGTTGATTTCTGGCCGTTGGTGGGTTGGATTACTGGTGGTGTTATGGCCTTGAGTTTCTGGATACTGACACATTTTCTGCCATTACCGATAGCCATGATTCTGGCTTTCGCTTCACGCCTTTTGCTCACAGGAGCATTGCATGAAGACGGATTGGCAGATTTCTGCGATGGTATGGGGGGTGGTACTACTCGTGAACGAACCCTCACCATCATGAAGGATTCACACATCGGCACATACGGCGTAATCGGGCTCATCATCTACTTTGCGTTGTATTATTTCACGACACTCAGTTTGTTTAGTGTTCCTATGATTTGCGCCAACATGCTTTTTGCCGATGTCTATGCCAAGAGCATCGCCTCCTTTATCATTACCCTGCCATACGCCCGTGACGAGGAAGGTGCAAAGGCTCATGTGGTATACAGTACCAGAAGTAACGAAGATACTATCAAACATCTTCTTCGTATTGTTATTGCCATGGCACTTCCTGCCATACTGATGTACTATTTGGAAGTTCCCTGTCATATTCTTTCTCTTTTTACTCCCATCATTGTCTTTCTCTTCCTTTGGTTGTGGATGAAAAAGAAGATAGGAGGTTATACAGGTGATTGCTGTGGAGCAACCTTCCTCATTTGCGAACTCACTTTCCTAATCTGTCAGGTGGTAAGGTGTTTTTGAACAATGATTTGTCGCATTGGCTTCTAAAAGTGTTAAAATGTTGCAAATTATTGTTTTTTCATGCCCATCATGGTGTTTATATTGATAAAAATAGGTATATTTGCAACAAGAATAAAATAACCCATAAACAATAATAGTATGAAAAAGTTCTACGCTATCGCATTGGCTCTTTTGATGGGCGCAAGTGCAACTGTATCTGCACAGAAGACTGTTTATCTCAGTACTGTAAGCAAAATGGATTTCAACAAGGTTACTGAACTGACCTCATCTGTATATCTCAATCGCCAATTCTTCGCTGGTTACAACACCATTTGTCTTCCCTTCAGCGTCAGTGCTGATGAGTTGCAGACCTTGGTTGGCGATGGTGTGATGCTTGAGAAACTGGCAAAGGTTCAGGGTAACAACCTCCTGTTTGTTGATGTTACCTCTGAGGGTATTGAGGCCGGTATGCCCTACCTCATTTACTGCCCCACAACCAAGAACGTTAAGTTCCAGAGCAATGACCGACTCACTACTGATCCCAAGACTCTGACTGTAAGTGGTGTTTCTATGAGCGGAAGATTCGAGGTAACTCAGGAGGTTGGCCTCTTTGGTATTCCCGCTAAGCAGGATGTTGAGATCCTTGAGTCTGTTCTGATTCGTACTGAGGGCGACAAGAATTTCCTTCCCACCCGCTGCGGTATCTCTTATCCTTCATGCACTGAAACACCCGTTATTCAGCACGTCACCAATCTTGCAGCAGATGCTACTCCTATCAGTCAGTTGATGGCAAATAATGCTAAGGTTACAATCTACACCGTTGGTGGACAGATGGTTCAGAAGAACGTTCGCATCAATGATGCCAAGAGTGCTCTCACTCCTGGTGTATATGTTGTTAACGGTCAGAAGATGATTATCAAGTAATGGATTTCGACAAACTCATTCTCCAGCGACGTAGCATCCGAAAGTTTACTGAGGAGCAACTTTCCAAAGATGAACTTCGTAAGCTGATGCGTGCAGCGTTGATGGCTCCCAGCAGTAAGGGAACACATAGCTACGAATTCTATGTGATACAGAACCCCGAGAAACTGGTTGCGTTGAGCAAGGCCAAGAATCTGGGTGGCGAACTTATTGCTGGTGCCCCTACTGCCATCGTTGTTGCTGCTCGTCCCGAGGTAAGTGACGTATGGATTGAAGATGCCAGCGTGGCCAGCACCATGTTGCTGCTTCAGGCTGAGGATATGGGACTGGGCGCCTGTTGGGTACAGATGCGCGAACGTCAGGATGCAGAGGGCAGAGATGCTGAACAGAATGTACGAGACATCCTTTCCATTCCTGCAGATGTTCGCATCGTCAGCATCGTGGCAGTTGGCCATAAGGCTATGGAGCGTAAACCACAAAACGAAGAAAAACTGTTGTGGGAGAAAGTACAGAGAATCTGAATATTGCATTAATTGGAGCCGGAAATCTGGCAACTAATTTGGGGCTCGCTCTTACTAGGGCGGGCCACAATATTGTATATGTGTATAGCAGAACTGAGGAATCAGCTTCTTTGTTGGCCTCACGCCTGCATTGTACTTATACAACAGACATCCAGGAGGCTTCACGCCTTACCTTTGGCTGTGACGTGGTCATACTCTCTGTCAAGGATACCGTTCTTGCCTCTTTGGCAGAGATGATGCCAAAGGAAAGCAACACCTTGTTCCTGCACACAGCAGGCAGTATGCCCATGGATAAATTGCCCATGACACATCGCGGTGTGCTCTATCCCATGCAAACTTTCTCCAAGTCTCGTGAGGCAGATTTCGACATCATCCCAACATTCCTTGAAGTGGCTCATGAGGAAGACAAGTCACGTCTGCAATATCTTGCAACGGGCATCACGAAGAAGATATACTGGCTCTCTAGTGATAAACGTAAACTGCTACATCTCAGTGCTGTCTTTGCATGCAACTTTGCCAATTATTGCTATGACATTTCCTCTGAGATTCTGGCAAAGGAGGATATCCCTTTCAGCGTTATGCTTCCCTTGATACAGGAGACTACAAACAAACTGCAGCAACTCACTCCCTTTGAGGCACAAACAGGACCTGCAGTCCGTTATGACACCAATGTCATCGAGAGACACATAGACATGTTGTCCGATGATCCCGACAAGCAACAACTCTACGAATTCATTAGCAAACTCATACACAAGAGACATGAATTATGATCTGACAAAAATACGTGCCATCATTTTTGACATAGATGGTGTTCTGAGCACTTCCACTATCCCTATGGACACTACGGGCCAACCGGTTCGTACCCT
>DCIS01000024.1:0-2006 GCA_002317475.1 Prevotellaceae bacterium UBA1720
GTTAAGTTGCGGAATTAAGGAATAATATCAATTCCACTTTTTTGCCCAGTTTTGTAAAATCTTGCAAAGCGTTTACATGGACAGTTCAAAATAGAAATAAAGGACCTTTTCGACACTTGGTGAAACCATGGTCCTTGTATTATAGTTTTATACAAAAAAAGCTCTATATACTACCCTTGTTACTTGCTTTTCTACCCAAACTAACTATATTAGTTTACAATATACATTTTTTATTTGCATTTGTTTGGGTATGCACAAAAAATGTTGTATCTTTGTGTCGGTAAAAAGGTTGAAAAGAATAACCTGTAATTTAATAAACGTTTTACTGATATGAAAAAGTACAATTTCAACGCAGGTCCTTCTAAGCTCCCCAAGGAGGTAATGGAGGCAGTGAGTGCAGCATGTATCGAATTTGAGGGTAGCGGTCTCTCTCTGATGGAGATGAGCCACCGTGCCAAGAACTTCCAGCCCGTTCTGGATGAGGCAGTAGCTCTGTTCAAGGAGTTGCTCAACATCCCCGAAGGTTACAGCGTATTGTTCCTCGGTGGTGGTGCCAGCCTCGAGTTTTGCATGGTTCCCTACAATTTCCTTGAGAAGAAGGCTGCTTATCTGAACACTGGTGTTTGGGCAAAGAAGGCAATGGCTGAGGCAAAGAACTTCGGTGAGACCATCGAGGTGGCAAGCAGCGCCGACAAGACCTTCAGTTACATCCCCCAGGGCTGGGAGATTCCCGCTGATGCTGATTACTTCCATATCACTACCAATAACACCATTTATGGTACAGAGATTAAGAAGGACATCGATTCACCAGTGCCCCTGATCGCAGACATGAGTTCTGATATCTTCTCTCGCCCTGTTGACGTAAGCAAGTATGCCATGATCTACGGTGGTGCTCAGAAGAACCTCTCTATGGCAGGTGTCACCTTCGTTATCGTAAAGGATGAATTGCTCGGCAAGGTTAGCCGTACCATCCCCACAATGTTGGATTATCGCACACACATCAAGGGTGGTTCGATGTTCAACACTCCTCCAACTGTACCCATCTACTGCGCTTTGCAGACCTTGAAGTGGATCAAGGCAAACGGTGGCGTAGCTGAGATGGAGCGTCGCGCTATTGAGAAGGCAGATGCATTGTATGGCGAGATTGACCGTAACAAGTTGTTCCGCGCAACCGTTGAGAACGCTGAGGATCGCAGCCGCATGAACATCTGCTTCGTAATGAACGACGAATACAAGGATCTCGAGGCTGACTTCATGGCATTTGCTACCGAGCGTGGCATGGTAGGTATCAAGGGTCACCGTAGCGTAGGTGGTTTCCGTGCTTCTACCTACAACGCAGTAACCATCGAGGACGTTAATGCTCTGATTGCTTGCATGCAGGAGTTTGAGGCTCAGCACTAATAAAAAGACCAGATAAAAATGAAAGTTCTTATTGCAACAGAGAAGCCTTTTGCAGCAGCTGCTGTGAAGGGTATCACAGAGGTAATCGAAGGAGCAGGCTACGAGGTAGCTTTGCTCGAGAAATATACAGAGAAGGCACAGCTATTAGCTGCTGTAGCTGATGTTGATGCCATCATTATCCGTAGTGACAAGGTCGATGCAGAGGTGCTTGATGCAGCAAAGCAGTTGAAGATTGTCGTACGTGCTGGTGCAGGTTATGATAATGTTGACCTCGAGGCTGCTACAGCTCATAATGTAGTGGTAATGAACACTCCTGGCCAGAACGCTAACGCAGTAGCAGAACTCGTACTGGGTCTGCTGGTGTTCGCTGTACGTAACTTCTACAATGGCAAGGCAGGTACAGAGTTGATGGGAAAGAAACTGGGTATCCTGGCATTTGGTAATGTTGGTCGCAACGTGGCTCGCATTGCCAAGGGCTTTGGCATGGAGGTTAGTGCATACGATGCATACTGTCCAGCTGACGCTATCGAGGCTGCAGGCGTACACGCTGCTGCCAGTCAGGCTGAGCTGTTCGAGACATGCGACATCGTTTCTCTTCATATCCC
>DCIS01000024.1:2120-3042 GCA_002317475.1 Prevotellaceae bacterium UBA1720
GAACTCATCGCCTTGATGCAGGAGCGCACTGACCTGAAGTACATCACCGACATCATGCCTGATGCTGATGCTGACTTCAAACAGTTCGAGGGTCGCTACTTCTCAACCCCCAAGAAGATGGGTGCACAGACCGCAGAGGCCAACACCAATGCAGGTATTGCTGCTGCTAACCAGATTGTGGGTTATCTGAAGGATGGTATCACCAAGTTCCAGGTAAACAAGTAATTACTATGGCTGTTGTAAAACCTTTTAAGGGACTTCGTCCACCTGTTGAACTCGTTGAACAGGTGGAGAGCCGTCCCTACGATGTGCTTGACAGCGAAGAAGCTCGCGCTGAGGCTGGTGACAACGAGAAATCGCTGTACCATATAATCAAACCTGAGATTGATTTCCCCGTAGGCATCAGCGAATATGACCCCAAGGTCTATGAGAAGGCTGCCGAGAACTTTGCCAAGTTCCAGAAAGAGGGTTGGCTGAAGCAGGACGAGGAGGAGATGTACTACATCTACGCTCAGACGATGAACGGCAAGACTCAGTACGGACTCGTAGTTACGGCATACGTAGAGGACTATCTGAACGGAGTCATCAAGAAGCATGAGTTGACTCGTCGTGACAAAGAGGAGGACCGTATGAAGCACGTTCGCGTGAACGATGCCAATATGGAACCTGTCTTCTTCGCTTATCCCGATAACAGCACCATTGACAGTTTGGTGGCTCGTTACACGGCTCAAAAGCCTGTATATGAGTTCATTGCACCCATTGATGGTTTTGGTCATCAGTTCTGGTTGATCAATAATGCAGAGGATATTAAGACCATCACCGAGACTTTCGCCTCTATACCTTATTTATATATAGCAGACGGACATCATCGTAGTGCAGCTGCTGCATTGGTGGGTGCGGAGAAGGCTAAGCAGAACCCCAA
>DCIS01000024.1:3106-4629 GCA_002317475.1 Prevotellaceae bacterium UBA1720
TCACAATTGACCATCCTCGACTACAATCGTGTCGTAAAGGATCTTAACGGACGTACACCCGAACAGTTCCTTGAGGCATTGGCTGAGGACTTCGACATTGAGGTCTCTGATCGCGAAAACGCTCATCCTCAGGCTTGTCATGAGTTTGCCCTCTATATGCAGAATACCTGGTATCGACTGAAGATGCACGAGGGACTCTGTGACGAGAGTGACCCCATTGGTTCACTGGATGTAAGCGTAAGCAGTAAACTCATCCTCGACAAGCAACTTGGCATCACCGACTTGCGTAGTGACAAGCGTATCGACTTCGTTGGCGGCCTACGTGGCTATGAGGAGTTGGAGCGTCGTGTAAACAATGGCGAGATGCAGATGGCCCTGGCTCTATACCCCGTCAGCATGCAGCAGATTATGAATATCGCTGACAGCGGAGCCATCATGCCCCCCAAGGCTACATGGTTTGAGCCCAAATTGAGAAGCGGACTCGTAGTTCACAAGTTGAGCTAAGGGAGTTAACACGTATAAGTCAAGTTGATCTGATGATTGACAGTTACCTGACTATAACACAACCAGGGAAGGCAGAGTACAGCGAGAAGCGAAGCAAGTTTCTGGCTTTTGCCTTCCCTGTAACCAATACAGATGAGGTCAAGGAGCTGGTGCAGCAATACGAGAAGGAGTATTACGATGCTCGTCACGTCTGCTACGCCTATATGCTGGGTGCTGAACGTACGGTGTTCAGAGCTGTTGATAATGGCGAACCCAGTGGAACTGCTGGTCGTCCTATTCTGGGACAGATAAACAGTGCCGAACTCAGCGATATCCTAATCATTGTGGTCAGATATTTTGGTGGTGTAAAGTTAGGAACCAGTGGACTGATCAATGCTTATAAGATTGCTGCTGCAGAAGCTATTCAGAATTGTGAGGTCATGGAAAGAACTGTGGATGATCTCATAGATGTACATTTTGAATACCCCTTGATGAACAGCGTGATGCGCATTGTCAAAGAAGAGGAACCAAAGGTTCTTGGCCAATCCTTCGAGCAAGACTGCGTGACACACCTGCGTATCCGGAGAAGATTGACAGAGCATCTCAAGCAGAGATTTGAAGATATCCGTGGTGTGACCGTGGATGTGAGACCTGCCTAATACCAACACATCATATAAGGTTAGGTACATATTTATGAAGATAAATGTTTTCAGTATTGCGGCATTGATGGCATTTGCCTCTTGCCAAAGCAAACCCGAACAGCCAGAAGAGACCGCTCTGGCAAGTGCATCTGCCACTATTTCAGATGTTCAGGGTGCTGATAATCCCAAGTTGTCAAAGACTTCACTCAAGAAAGTCGTTGATAAGCTTAGTGCGGAAACAGACACCATTGTGGCCAATGTAGATAGCATTGATTGCTATTCATGGGCAAATACCTATTTGGCAACAACCGCTGTTGAGGATGAGGAAGGTGATCAGTTTGAACTCTATACCTCCATCACACTCAAGGAAGTGGAAAACAGCCTTTATGAAGGTACAAT
>DCIS01000024.1:4773-17791 GCA_002317475.1 Prevotellaceae bacterium UBA1720
ATCGTGCAATTTGAGATTACCTATGGTGAATATGTGGCATCATGGTATTCTTGCATGAACGATTTTGTAGATGAATACACAGTTCTTTCATTGCAAAACAAGTAATGACCATCCTGCTCATCGTTATTGCCATCACTAATGTGCTGGCATTTCTTTTCTCCGCTATCGTTTTTTGGGGAGGAAAACTGTTATGTAAACCATTCAAGGTAAAGATACGTTATCGCCGATTCGGCTTCGCAGCCCTTGCTGTGTGTTTGATATGGAATCTCATGGTATTGATGGGTTACAGTTTCGGCCGTTTCCGTTATGAAGTAAAAGAGGTTGAATATGCAGATGATAGAGTACCCGAAGCATTTGACGGCTATCGAATAGTACATATTTCCGATCTTCATATAGGAGGTTTTGCTGGCCACGAGGCCTTTGTTGACACGTTGATACAAGCCGTTAATGCTCAACATCCTGACCTAATCTGTTTCACGGGAGATTTGGTGTCCATATCACATCGTGAGGCTATTCCATTTATTCAGTCGTTGAGAAGCTTAAAGGCTCGTGATGGGGTTGTGGCTGTCTTGGGCAACCACGATTATGGTATTTATGATCGTAGCTTTCATACCGATGCCGAAAGAGAAGCAGATCGCAATGCTTTGATAACACTTCAACGTGATTCCATGGATTGGAAATTGTTGTTGAACGAGAATTACCATCTCCGTCATGGAAACGACAGCCTATGTGTGATTGGTCTCGAGAATCAAGCATGTGGATTGAGTAGAAAGGTAAGAAGGGGAGATCTGAAAGCTGCAATGAAGGGTACAGAGGGTAGTTTCAGCATTCTACTTTCACACGATCCTACACAGTGGAATGCAGAGGTGGTAGGGCAGACAGAGATACCCCTGACACTATCCGGACATACACATGCCATGCAGTTTAAGTTGTTTGGATGGACACCTTGCAGATGGTTCTATGATCACTCTGACGGCATGTATATTGATGGAAATCAAACAATTTATGTCAATATCGGTCTTGGTGAACTGATGCCCTTCCGTATTGGTGCAACACCAGAAATAACCGTTATTACATTAAAAAGAAATATCACGTCATGAAAACGATTTTCTGACAAAATCAAATCTTAAATCTTTAAAAAACGTTCTATTTTTTAGCCCAAAAATGACAACTTTGCGGCAAAAATGTACAAATAGATTGTTTTTTGTTGAAATTTAGCCCGTTTTTTTGTGGGTCATATATTTTTTTTATACTTTTGTACTGCTAAATAATTAATTAATAACCATTTAATATTTTTAATGCTATGACAAAAGCAGAATTGGTTCGCGCAGTCGCTGAAAAGACAGGTGCAGATCAGCCTACCGTATTGGCTATTGTTGCCGCTACAATGGACACTATTAAGGACTCTTTGATTGAGAAGGAAAATGTATATCTTCGTGGTTTTGGTACTTTCGGTTTGAAGCACCGTGCTGAGAAGACTGCTCGTAATATTTCAAAGAACACCACTTTGGTAGTTCCCGCACATGACCTTCCTTATTTCAAGCCTTGCAAGGAATTTGTTGAAGCAATGAAGTAATATACGATTTAAAAAAGACAGTATACATGCCATCCTTAGAGTTTTCTAGGGGTGGTTTTTTGTGTGTATGAAAGTGTAACTTTCTACGCTATTCATCCTATATACATAATTAAATAATAAAAAAACACTTAAGTAGGGTGGTGATATGGCATTTTTTTCGTAAATTTGCATCTCAAATTGAAATAAAATAGATAAAAAGATATGATAAAGATCACTTTCCCCGACGGAAGCGTTCGTGAATACGAGGCTGGCGTAACGGGTTTGCAGATTGCCGAGAGCATTTCACAGCGCTTGGCTCAGGATGTAATTGCCTGCAGCGTGAATGGCGAGATTACAGAGTTGAATCGTCCCATCAATGAGGATTCAGCAGTTGTTCTTCATAAGTTTGATGATGATCAGGGCAAGCATGCTTTCTGGCACACAAGTGCTCACCTTTTGGCAGAGGCTTTGCAGGAACTTTACCCTGGCATTCAGTTCGGTTTCGGCCCTGCCATCGAAAACGGTTTCTTCTATGATGTTTTGCTTCCCAATGGCGAAATGATCAAGGAGGGCGATTTCAAGCAGATTGAGGACAAGATGCTGGAGCTGGCTCGCAAAAACGAAGCCGTTGTTCGCAAGGAGGTTAGCAAGGCTGACTGCTTGGCACAGTTCCAGGCAGCAGGTCAGACCTACAAGTGCGAGCACATCGAGCAGGATCTTGAGGATGGCAGCATTACCACCTATACTCAAGGTGCCTTCACCGACCTTTGTAAAGGTCCCCACATCATGAACACTGGTATCATCAAGGCTGTCAAGCTGATGAGTGTTGCTGGTGCATTCTGGCGCGGAGATGCCACCAAGGATCAGATGCAACGTCTTTATGGTATCTCGTATCCCAAGAAGAAGATGCTCGACGAGTATCTTGTGATGATGGAAGAGGCTAAGAAGCGAGACCACCGTAAGATTGGCAAGGAGATGGAACTCTTCATGTTCTCAGAACGTGTGGGCAAGGGTCTTCCTATCTGGTTGCCAAAGGGCACAGACCTACGTCTTCGCTTGCAGGACATGCTTCGTAAGATTCAAAAGAAATACGGTTATCAGGAAGTTATCACTCCCAACATCGGTGGCAAGAACCTCTATCAGACATCAGGTCACTGGGACCACTACGGCAAGGACAGTTTCCAGCCCATTCAAACTCCAGAAGAGGGCGAGGAATACCTGTTGAAGCCAATGAACTGTCCTCACCACTGTGAGGTGTTCGCCAACAAGCCCCGTAGTTACAAGGAGTTGCCTTTCCGTTGCGCTGAGTTCGGTACCGTATATCGTTATGAGCAGAGTGGCGAGCTTCACGGTTTGACCCGTGTACGTTGCTTTACCCAGGATGATGCACACATCTTCTGCCGCCCCGACCAGGTGAAGGACGAGTTTATCAAGGTAATGGAGATCATCCAGCGTGTATTCAAGACCTTCAACTTCTCTGATGAGAACGTTGAGGTGCAGATCTCTCTCCGTGACCCCAAGAATACCGAGAAATACATTGGTAGCGACGAGGATTGGGCAACAGCAGAGCAGGCTATCATTGATGCTTGTGCCGAGAAGGGCATGAAGGCTAAGTGTGAGTTGGGCGAGGCTGCATTCTATGGTCCTAAGCTTGACTTTATGGTGAAGGATGCTATTGGTCGTCGTTGGCAGTTGGGTACCATCCAGGTGGACTACCAGTTGCCTCAGCGTTTCCTGCTCGAGTACATCGGCGAGGATAATGCAAAGCATCGTCCCGTAATGATCCATCGTGCTCCCTTCGGTAGTATGGAGCGCTTCTGTGCTGTACTGATTGAGCATACAGCAGGTCACTTCCCCTTGTGGCTGACACCTGATCAGGTTGCTATCCTGCCTATCAGCGAGAAGTTCGTGGATTATGCAAACAAGGTAGCAGAATATCTTGGTCAGAATGATGTTCGTTCAATCATTGACGATCGCAACGAGAAGATTGGCCGTAAGATCCGCGATAATGAGATGAAGCACATCCCCTATATGCTTATCGTTGGCGAAAAAGAGGCAGAAGAAGGCCTTGTAAGTGTACGCAAACAGGGTGGTGAAGCCCTTGGAAGCATGAAATTTGAGGATTTTGCAAAGAAAATTAATGAAGAAGTTCGCCAAATGACAGAAAATTGTTAACTTTGCACGCGCTAAGCGTGGCTAAGTGAACAGCAATGCCACAATATTGAACAATAAAACCATAAAATAGTCAAGAAAGAAGCAAATCTCTGCATGAAGAAAGACAACATGAAGCAGCAGTATCGCGTCAACGAGCAAATACGCGTTCGCGAGGTACGAATTGTAGGTGATGATGTTGAGTCGGTCGTACTCCCAACAAGCAAGGCCCTTCAGATGGCTGAACAGAAAGGGGTGGACTTGGTAGAAATCTCACCAAATGCACAGCCACCAGTTTGCCGTCTGATTGACTATAGCAAATTCCTTTATCAGCAGAAGAAAAAGCAGAAGGAGATCAAGGCCAAGCAGGTGAAGGTGGAAATCAAGGAAATCCGTTTTGGACCACAGACAGATGACCACGACTACAACTTCAAGCTCAAGCATGCTCAAGGGTTCCTGAATGATGGCGACAAGGTGAAGGCTTATGTATTCTTCAAGGGTCGTAGTATTCTGTTCAAGGAACAAGGCGAGGTTCTCTTGCTTCGCTTTGCTGCCGATCTGGAGGAATATGGCAAGGTTGAGTCGATGCCCGTTCTCGAAGGTAAGCGTATGACAATGTTCATCGCACCTAAGAAGGTAGTTGCCAAGAAAGAGGAAAGTCACCACAATGGCCAGACTGCTGACGAGGTACAGCCAGCAAAGAAAGCACCACAGCAGAAGGCCAAGAAGGAATACACTGGCCCCAAGGTTGAAGGTGAAGACTGGGACGACTGAAAACGAAGAAAAAGATGTGCGTAACGCCCTGGTATATGCGTTGCCACACATTATTAATAATTAATTAAAATAACAAAAAAATGCCAAAAGTAAAGACTAAGTCTGCAGCAAAGAAGAGATTCGTGCTGACAGGTACTGGTAAGGTAAAGCGTCATCACGCTTATCACAGCCACATCTTGACAAAGAAGACCAAGAAGCAGAAGAGAAACCTCGATCACAGCGCTATCGTTGTTACCGAGAACATGAAGCAGGTTCGCGATTGCCTCTGCCTCCGTTAAACCTCAGTCAAGTTTAGAGTTTACTTTAAGTTATTAACCGAATGATTAGCCCTCAAGTTCAGTTGTCAAATACTGGCGCTAACATTCAAAAAGAAACAAAATTATGCCAAGATCAGTAAATCATGTAGCTTCAAGAGCTAAGAGAAAGAAGATTCTGGGTCTGACCAGAGGTTACTATGGTGCTCGTAAGAATGTGTGGACCGTTGCCAAGAATACTTGGGAGAAGGGTCTTACCTATGCATTCCGCGATCGTCGTAACAAGAAGCGCAACTTCCGCGCATTGTGGATTCAGCGTATCAACGCTGCTGCACGTCTGGAGGGTCTCAGCTATTCTCAGTTGATGGGCAATTTGCACAAGGCAGGTATCGAGATCAACCGTAAGGTTCTCGCTGACCTCGCTATCAACAATCCCGAGGCATTCAAGGCTATCGTTGCTAAGGTAAAGTAACCTTTCCTTACAGCTGAAAGAAAAAAGATAAAGGCTCAGTCATCTGATTGGGCCTTTATTCTTGTTATATAGGTTGGATTTCCCACGAATCCATCCTAGGAAACCTAGGAAAGGCTAGGAAGAACTAGGAAGGGCTAAAAAACCTAGGAAGGGCTAGGAGTACCTAGGAAAACCTAGGAAGAAGAAAGTTTACATCAAGTAATAGTTGTTTGCTCTTTCATATCCGATAGTAGTAGGTCCTCCATGTCCGGGGAAGACCTCAACGTCATCAGGTAACGCAAGTAGTTTTTCTGTTATCGAGCGAATCAGCTGTGCTTGGTTTCCTCCCTGCAGATCAGCTCTTCCGATACTTGTACGGAACAGCGTGTCTCCAGCAAAGAGCAACCCTTGAGCTTCAGCATAGTAGCACACACCGCCTTGTGTATGGCCAGGGGTACAGATAACCTTCAGTTCGTCATTGCCTAACTTTATCACCTCTCCATCATGGATGTATTTGCCAATTTGGGGCAGGGGTGCTTTCAGTCCTTGTCCGAAAACAGAGATGGTCACTTCGTTGGCGTGGTCATACCATTCATGATCTGCTTCGTGCATATAGGGTAGCAGGCCATATTCTATTTCCGGAAAAGCAAGACCGAGAATATGATCAAAGTGTCCGTGTGTCAGGAGTGAGTATTTGAGTGTGATCTTTTCATCATCCAGATACTGCTTGATTTGTGCCCATTCTTCTGCTTCGTATGCGCCACAATCTATAATGGCACCATCACCCTGTTCATTGCTTACTATGTAGCAGTTTTCACTGAAAGGATTTACACTGAATGTCTTTATCTTTAGCATAGATCATTGGGAATTATAGCGAGACATACACCACGCTCTTTGTCTGGAAGTACTCCTCGTCAAAGAAATCAGATATAGGGGTAATCATGGTATGGTTCTTGTGAGGCAACGTTTCATGTTCCAACTCTCCGCCCTTCAGACAAATCAATCCATTAGGCATGGCATTCATCTGGGTGGAGTCAATGTTTTTGCGGATGAGTTTCACCAGGTCGGCCAGGGGCATTACGGCACGTGACACCACAAAGTCAAATTTCTCCTTTACCTCTTCTGCACGACACCAGCGTACCTCTACATTCTTCAATCCTAGTGCGTTGATTACCTCTTGGCAGACGGTAGTTTTCTTTCGTACGCTATCAACCAAAAGGAAATTGGTTTCGGGGAAAAGTATAGCCAAAGGTATGCCAGGATAACCGCCTCCTGTACCCAAGTCCATCACCGCACTTCCTGGCTTGAAATTGATGATCTGCGCAATGCTTAGCGAGTGCAGCACATGATGCTCATAAAGGTTATCAATGTCTTTTCTTGAGATAACATTAATCTTTGAGTTCCAATCGTGATAGAGTTCATCCAGGGCTTCAAACTGTCTGGTTTGTTCTTCCGAAAGGCTCTTGTAATACTTTAGTATATGTTCCATATATTATTGATTTCTTAGTATTTAGATCGTTCAAATCTAGGGTATCCAACAATGATGCTGATAACTACGCAGACGAACAACAGGAATGGGTAACAGAGGTATGGGATTATCTCTATGGCACCTATCCCTGCCAAACTGCTTGCTATGAGCAACTGTGCTCCGTAAGGTATGACACTCTGTGCCAGACAGGAGAATGTATCCAGCAATGAAGCACTTTTACGAGGGTCGATGCCACATTTTCCAGCTATCTCCTTTGAAATTGAGCCAACCGTTAAGATGGCAATGGTATTGTTGGCCGTACAAAGATTGGCCAGGAACACCAATCCACCAATGCTGAACTCACCCTTCAACCTGCTTTTCACCTTATTAAAAAGTCGGTTCACGATAAAGTCCAAACCACCATTATGGCGTAGGATGGCCACCAATCCACCAGCCATTAGGGTCACAATGATCAGTTCGCCCAACCCCAGAACTCCCTCGCTCATGGCTGCCATCCATTCATGTACGTCCAGTTTTCCGAAAACAAGACCAATGCAACATGTCGAGATGATGCCTAACAGCAAGACAATCAGAACATCAACACCAATGATGGCGGTAATGAGTACGACCATATAGGGCAGCACAAGCCACAGATTTGTCTCACTTGATGGAAGGTCTACCTGAATGCCCCATCCCATAAAGACGTAAAGGAAGAGACAGACGAGAGCTGCAGGAAGAACGATGCGCAGATTGGTGCGAAACTTGTCTTTCATCCGGCATCCTTGCGTTCGCGTAGCCATAATCGTTGTGTCGCTGATGAAGGAGAGGTTGTCACCAAAATACGAACCACCCACGACGATGCCCACGATTACGGGCAGCGAGACAGAGACGTGTGATGACAATCCTGTTGCTATCGGAACAAGGGCAGCTATCGTACCCACACTTGTGCCCATGCTGAGTGAGAGGAAACATGAGGCAAGAAATAGTCCGGCTAAAAGGAAGTTTCCAGGCAGGACAGACAAGGCCAGGTTGACCGTTGCATCAATCGAACCAATATATTTTGCCCCTGCGGTGAATGCACCAGCCAGGATGAATATCCATATCATCAGCATGATGTTGCGCTCGCCAGCACCTTCAGAGATGATCTCCACGCGCTCCTTCATACCTTTTCCCTTGAGGGTGAGAATGGCAATGAGTAGCGTCAGCAGAAAGGTAACAATAATGGGGGTAGAGTAGAAATCTCCTGCAAGCAAACTGCTTCCAAGATAGAAAAAAGCAAAAAAGAGTAGGGGAGAAAGGCTTAGCAATCCTTGTATCAACCCTCCGTTTTTGTTATTGTTTGAGGGCACGCTATGTGGAACTGCTTCTTGATTCTTACCTGCCATTTGTAATCTATCTTTGTTCATTTGTTACATTCATATCCTTATTTTACACAAAACTACTAATTATTTTTCATTCCTCACCTTTTTTCGGAATTTATTTAGTAATTTTGCCTAAAGAATGTACTTATTACACTCAAATTAGCGTTAAAAAAGTTAGGTAAATAAAGGTTAAACAAATTACAATATCGTAGCATTATGGCTAAAATCGTAACAATGGGCGAGATTATGCTTCGCCTTTCTACTCCTGGACAGAGTCGTATTGTTCAGTCAGATACTTTTGATATCAACTATGGTGGAGGTGAGGCTAACGTAGCTGTCAGCTGTGCCAATTATGGTCACGAGGCATATTTCGTGAGCAAGATGCCAAAGCATGAGGTGGGACAGGCCTGCTTAAACAGCCTTCGTCGTTATGGCGTACACACCGATTATATTGCTCGTGGCGGTGACCGTCTGGGTATCTATTACCTTGAGACAGGTGCGTCAATGCGTCCTTCCAAGGTTATCTACGACCGTGCACATTCATCTGTTGCAGAGGCAAAGCCCGAGGATTTTGACTTCGACAAGATCTTTGAAGGTGCAGATTGGTTCCACTGGAGTGGCATTACCCCTGCCATCAGCGATCAGAGTGCAGAGTGCCTTCGCTTGGCTTGTATTGCTGCAAAGAAGGCTGGTGTAACCGTTAGTTGCGACCTCAATTTCCGTAAGAAACTATGGACCAGCGAGAAGGCTCAGAGCATCATGCGCCCCTTGATGCAGTACGTGGACGTATGTATTGGCAATGAGGAAGATGCAGAGCTCTGCCTTGGTTTCAAGCCCGATGCAGACGTAGAGGGTGGCAGCACCGACGCCGAGGGTTACAAGGGTATCTTCCAGGGCATGATGAAGGAGTTTGGCTTCAAGTACGTCATCTCCACTCTGCGCGAGAGTTTCTCTGCCACCCATAATGGTTGGAAGGCCATGATCTACAACGGTGAGGAGTTCTACATCAGCAAACGCTATGACATTGACCCCATCATCGACCGTGTAGGTGGTGGTGACAGTTTCTCTGGTGGCATTATCCATGGCCTGCTGACCAAGGCTACACAGGGCGAGGCTCTTGAGTATGCTGTTGCAGCCAGTGCTTTGAAGCACACCATCCCCGGCGATTTCAACTGCGTATCTACTGAGGAGGTTGAGGCACTTGCCGGTGGTGCAGCCAACGGTCGTGTACAACGCTAATAACTGACAAAAACAGGACAATTACAATGGCAAAATTTTCAAAATATGAGGTGATGGCAAAGATTGCCGCTGCACCTATGGTTCCAGTCTTTTATCACAAGGACGTTGAGGTATGTAAGAATGTTGTCAAGGCTTGCTACGAAGGTGGTGTACGCGCTTTCGAGTTTACCAATCGTAGTGACTTTGCACACGAAGTCTTTGGCGAACTCTCCAAGTGGGTATCTACCGAGTGCCCCGACCTTGCCCTGGGTATCGGCAGTATCGTTGACGCTCCCACGGCAGCACTCTATCTGCAGCTGGGTGCCAACTTTGTTGTAGGTCCCTTGTTCAACCCCGACATTGCCCCCGTGTGCAATCGTCGCAGCGTGACCTACTGCCCTGGTTGCCTTACTCCAAGCGAGATTGGCAAGGCACAGGAACTGGGCTGTGATTTCACCAAGGTATTCCCCGGAGATGTCGTTGGTGCCAACCTCGTTAAGGGCATCCTCGCTCCCATGCCCTGGTCAAAAATTATGGTCACCGGTGGTGTTGCACCCGAGAAGGAGAACCTCGAGAAATGGTTCAAGGCAGGTGTCTTCTGCGTAGGCATGGGCAGCAAGCTCTTCCCAGGCGATCGTGTCAAGGCAGGAGATTGGCAGTACGTCACCGACAAGTGCCGTGAAGCCTTTGGCTACATCGCCGAAGCGCGAGGATAAATATTTACATAACAACACACTCTAAAGGGTTGGCGAAGGGTTTCATGCTCTCCACCAACCCTTTATCAGTTTATCCATTTTTCTAACTGAGATTTGAGATTTGAGATGAATCCGAAAACATAGCAATGGAAAATGAACATTGTAAATGGTACATAATATTATTCAAGTTTCTCAAGTAGATTTGCGATAATTAAACATCAGACCTTTAGGACTGAGCGTAGCACATACGAAACTTGAATATTATTATCTCAAATCTCAAATCTCAATTAGTTTTTCTGTTTGAAAAGTGAAGATACGACAATATACTGCCGTGTTGACACTTTAGTATAAGAGAGTAGATTATAGTTTTAATAATATATATATATAAATATATATATTATTAACCTTTAGATTCATTATACTATGTTTTTATGTCTCTCATATAAAATTTGTAATTGAGATTTGAGATTTGAGATAGAAAGAGACCACAGAAAATCTCAAATCTCAGATCTCAGTTGACAAAAACAAAATATAAACCTCAGAACACAGACATAATGTAACCCGAATCAAGTATCAAAAGTTTGGGGACAGCCACCGCCCACCTCGGGGGACAACCATAGGTTTGTCGTCGAAAATGTCGTATCTTTGCATTGCCAAACGATAAGGAGACAATAAGGACTCATAATAGAGGTACATAGGCGCCAAGATTCCTTCGAAAATGGTTCTCAACCTCCTTCGTGGCAGCACACTAATTCGTTTATTAATGATGAAATACCCTAAAACCTGCATGATATTAACAAAAGTAAACCTATCTGAACAACTTCTGGGCAAAGGAATGGAGAGACTTACGCCATACCTGCCATTCATGATCGCCGGGGAAGGTCTGGAAGGTGACATTGAGACCGCTCTGCTGCATGGCATTTACGGCTTTGGTGGTGCCATCAAGACGGGGGTCCTGCTCGCCTACGGAGATATAGAGGAGGCTGAGGGCTTTATTGAAACGTTCGTGCTGAGAGATGAGTCCAGGCATGGCCTTCTCGGCATCAAAGTTGCCTGCTTCGCGTATACCACCGAAGACTCCGGTGGAGAAGACGCCCAGATAACCGAAGAGGTCGGGATGCTGAAGACCGGCAAAGAAGGTTTCGCCACCACCCATCGAGAGACCTGCAAGGGCACGGCTACGAGCATCGGTCTTGCAACGGAAGTTCTTCTCGATGAAGGGGATGAGGTTCTGAATGAGGTCTTCCTCGAAGGGTTTCATGCCATCAATGCTGTAACTGAAGCGATGACCGAACTTGCTGACCGTACCATTAGCCATGACGATGATCATCTCCTCTGCCTTACCACTGGCAATGAGGTTATCAAGGATGAGGTTGGCTTTGCCCTGAAGCACCCAACCCGTCTCGTCCTCGCCACCACCATGTTGCAGGTAAAGCACCGGATACTTCTTCCGACTCTGCTCGTATCCGGCAGGAGTATACACCCAAACCTGGTCAGAGGCTCGTGAGGAAGTAGGGTTGGTGAGATGATGCACGGTGCCGTGGGGAACGGGTTCGTAGTCGTAGAAACGACAACCCTCCTCGGGGATGTCTACAGCGCTGGTGTAACGTCCGCAACCATAGTAGCTGGGAGCAGAGGGATCGGCCACGTCCACACCATCTACCGTGAACCAGTAATAATGAAAACCGGGGACAAGGGGTTTGGTGTGACATTGCCAGCTGCCGTCCTGCTGGATATAGAAACGGGCATCGGGGTCGAGGGATACACGCCAGTCGCTAGCATTGGTGGCCTTCACACTGAGGAGTACGCTGCCATCTGCCAGTATGCGAGGACCAGCAGCTATCTGGTTGATATTCCTACTGTAAGCTTGCATCTCGGGGCGTGACTTATGGAACTCCTGCAACTGCTTGAAGCAGCAGTCGTTGATGATTTCTGCGAGCTTGCGGTCGGGATTGTTGCGTATCTCGGGTTTATAGTCAAAGACCATCATATCGCCACGTACACGGTTGTAGGGTTCCCAACGGGGAAGGTCCTTGATATTGGGATCACCGGTGTGTGCAAAGGCCGACCACGAATCGCTCATGCGGTCAGCCAACTGCTGATCGGCATTGGTGGGTTGGGGCAGTTCGCCTCCGGCATGGTTGAGGGTGTTGAAGCAGAACTTCAGTTCGTGACCATGGACAGAGCCTTGATTGACAGGCGATTTCCACGTAAACATGTACATATAGGTGGGCGCCTTTCGATTGGCCGAGATGTAATCGGCACAGATGATGGTCTTGGGACGGAACAACCAGTCGATACTGACCATATCCTGTGGAGTGAGGGCGGGGTAAGTCTCCTCGAAGGTCTTGATATACTCGTCTGTACGGTTGCCAAAGGTGGGTTCGAGTTGCTTACGTGCCTCCTCCTTTGTCATGGGACGGCCATAGGCGAGGCGTTGCAGTTCGTTGAAGGTAGTACCGATAATGATGGGTTTGTCGGCAGAGAAGCGCGAAAAACCATCCTGGAAGGGTTGCTGCATGAGATCTTCACCATCAGGCGTAGGACCAAAGCCCCACATCATAGGTGTACCAGGTTTTCTGGTGCCCACGCTCTTCGCCATGGCACGCTGACCAGCATCGTAGAGCTGACGATAGGGTACGTCCTTGATCTTATCGACATCCTTGGCATCAATGCCGAGTTCTGCCAACACCGCCTTGCCGAGTGACTCAGTCATATCTTTTCGGTTGACATTCAGGATGGTGCCACTCATAATGATTGCCTTGTGGAAGAGGTCTTTGGCTTCGGGCATGCAGAGCAGCGTACCCACCTTACCACCACCGCCACTCTCGCCGAAGACGGTGATATTGCTGGCATCACCACCAAAGAGGTGGATGTTCTGGTGAATCCATTTCAAAGCCTGTACGACGTCGAGCATACCCACGTTGCCTGAGTGTTTGTATTTGGGCGAAACGGCCGAGAGGTCAAGGAAGCCCATAATGTTCAGACGGTGATTGATGCTGACCACCACGACATCCTTCTTGGCCAGTCCCATACCGGGGTTCCATGCCGATGTGCCACTATCAAAACCACCTCCGTGCAACCACAGCAT
>DCIS01000024.1:17877-42226 GCA_002317475.1 Prevotellaceae bacterium UBA1720
GACATAGGTCTGCCTGTGTTTTGCATAGCTTGTGGTCCCCAATGGTCGCACACCATCACCGTATCCCAAGGCGTTACGGGCAGAGGTGGCACGAAGCGCTCTACCTTGGCGTACGGGATGCCCAGAAAGGCCTCTGTACCCTCCTGATGGATGCCTTGCACGGTACCGTCTGCGATACGCACAATGGGGTTGGCAACCGTCTTCTGCACCTTCTTCTGAGCAAAGACTGAGGGGGAAAGAATAAGCAACATGGAGGTTGCGAAAAGACGCAAATTGCGAGTGATTATTTTCATGATAGCAATATTTTGACGTAATACTGCTACAAAGATAATAAATATGTATAGAAAAAACCTTATTTGCATGATGAATTATACAAAATATTTACTAAATTTGCATCGCGAATGTAATAATTACCATTAATCTAATTCATTGTCATGAAAAAGGTATTTCTATTTGCTTTAGTTGCCATGATGAGTTTCTCATCGATGGCACAAAAGAACACCGTGCTCACCATCGAGGGTGGACAGGTTCAGGGTGTCGCTTGCGACGATCGTACGGATGTTACCGTTTACCGTGGCATCCCTTATGCAGCTCCCCCAATTGGCGAGAACCGCTGGAAGGAACCACAGCCCGTAGTGGCATGGAAGGGCGTGAAGGTTTGTGACACCTTCGGTCACCCCAGTTATCAGGCTTCTCATCTCCCCGGTGGATACGCTACAGAGTGGGGGTACGGCAAGGAAGCACCCTATAGCGAGGATTGCCTCTACCTGAATGTATGGACAAAGGCTCCCGGGCAGGTGAACAAGAAGTTGCCCGTAGCGCTGTGGATACATGGTGGCGGCTACCGTGAGGGTTGGGGTACAGAACCCGAGTTTGACGGACAGGAGTGGGGTGCAAAGGACGTTGTCCTGGTGAGCATCAACTATCGTCTGGGCGTCTTTGGTTTCCTCTGCCACCCCGAACTGACAGCTGAGAGTCCTCACAAGGTAAGCGGCAACTATGGCATCCTGGATCAGATTGAGTCGCTGAAGTGGATCAAGAAGAACATCGCACAGTTTGGCGGCGATCCCAACAATGTGACTATTTTCGGACAGAGTGCCGGTGGTGGTAGCGTACGTACCCTTTGTGAGAGTCCCTTGGCTCGTGGTCTCTTCCATAAGGCTGTGATTATGAGTGCAAACGGTATCAACAAAGCTGGTGGTACTCCCGCTGGTCCTTTTGCTCCTATGACACTGCAGCAGGCAGAACAGACAACCAAGAAGATCATGGATTGGGCAGGACTGAAGGACTTGGTCAGCATGCGCCGTGCAGCTACCGAGACCATCCACGCACTACCTACTATCTATGGTCAGGTAACAGGCGAACGTGCCTATATGGCTCAGATGCCTATCGTAGAGGGTTATGTAAGCAAGGAGAGCTTTGATGACGCCACACGTGACGGTTCGTTGGCAGACGTACCATACATGATTGGTTACACGCTGAACGACATGGGCGATATGAGTGAGGGCATCGCGGAATTCTGTAAGGTACGCGAGAGCAAGGGCGGTAAGGCATGGGCATACGAGTTTGCTCGTCCATTGCCCGATGATGGTAGCCATCCCGAGGTAACACAGCGTCTGAAGGGTGCTTTCCATTCCTCTGACCTATGGTTCGTATTCAAGAGCCTGAAGCATTGCTGGCGTCCCTGGACAAAGGGTGACTGGGATCTGTCAGAGAAGATGCTGACCGCATGGACCAACTTTGCCAAGTATAGCGACCCCAATGGTGCCAAGGGCGGAAACTGGAAACCCTGTACCGAGAAGGCTCCTAACTTCATGGTATTCAAGTTGAACGACAAGGATGCTGAAGCCTCATTCGTAGGTCAGCCAGAGAAGGCTGCTGGTGGTGGCATGATGATGATGTTTGGAAGATAAAGATCTAGGAAATCCTAGGGAATCCTAGTCAATCCTAGGGGTCCTAGGTAGTCCTAGTTTTTCCTAGGTAACTAGGCAATCCTAGGCAATCCTAAAGGATTTATTTATAAAGAAATAGGAGCACCCCAATTTGAGGTGCTCCTATTATTTTGTATCTATCTTGCGACGTGCCGCAAGATAGAGGACCTTATTTCACGGGAATATCATCGATGCGTGTCTGATGACGGCCTCCAGCAAACTCTGTCTGGAAGAACTCGTCAAGGCAAGCACGGCATGTCTCCTCTGTGATGAAACGGCCGGGGAAAACGATGACATTGGCATTGTTGTGCTCGCGGATGAGGTGAGCAATCTCGGGTTGCCAAACAAGACCAGCACGGATGCCCTGGTGCTTGTTCAAAGTCATAGAGATACCCTCACCACTACCGCACATAGCTATACCAGGATAGACTTCACCCTTCTCGATACCTTCAGCCAATGCGTGGCCGTAGGTAGCGTAGTTGCAGCTGTCCTCAGTATAGGTGCCGTAGTCCTTGTATGCGATGCCTTTCTCCTCCAAGTATTTCTTTACGAACTGCTTCAAGGGAAATGCAGCATGATCACTTGCGAGTCCGACCATTAGAGCATTGCCTTTACCTGGTTGTAAACGTTCTCAGCGGTGTAACCGAGCTTCTCGTCAAGCACCTTGTAGGGAGCAGAGAAACCAAAGGTCTCAAGACCCCATACCTTTGACTTGGGATCAGCACCGATGAGGAATGCCTGCAGGTTAACGGGAAGACCAGCGGTCATACCGAATACCTTGGCACCTACGGGTACAACACTCTGCTGGTACTCAGCACTCTGGGTACGGAAGAGACCCTCAGAGGGAACACTTACGATACGTACCTTAACGCCATCCTTGCGGAGGAGTTCTGCACCTGAGATGAGGGTAGAAACCTCAGAACCGGTAGCTACCATCACAACATCGGGATTCTCGTCTGAACCAGCTACGATGTAACCACCCTTGCGAGCCTGCTCGTAGTCGTTGCCCTCGGGAAGATTGTTGATATTCTGACGAGAGAGGATGAGCGCAGTGGGGCTCTCCATGTTCTCCATAGCCATAGCCCAAGCTGTAGTGGTCTCCTTGGCATCAGCGGGACGCAGTACGAGGCAAGAGTTCTTACCATCGTGACGCTTCAGCTTCTCCATGAGACGGATCTGTGCCTCGTGCTCAACGGGCTCATGGGTAGGACCATCCTCACCAACACGGAAGGCATCATGTGTCCAGATGAACTTAACAGGAAGCTGCATGAGAGCTGCCATACGAACAACGGGAAGCATGTACTGGCTGAATACGAAGAAGGTACCACAAGCGGGGATAACACCACCGTGGAGGGCCATACCTACGCAGCAGCAAGCCATGGTAAACTCAGCAACACCAGCCTGGAAGAATGCACCTGAGAAATCGTTAGCAGTAAGAGCCTTTGTCTCCTTCAAGAAACCATCGGTCTTGTCTGAGTTAGAGAGGTCGGCAGATGCACAGATCATGTTGGGAACCTGCTTTGCCAATACGCTCAAGCAAGCAGCTGATGCGTTACGTGTAGCATCGTTGTCCTTCTGTGTACAAGCGCTCCAGTCAATCTTGGGAGCCTTGCCACTGAACCAATCTGCCTGTTGTGCAGCCTTCTCGGGATTTGCCTCAGCCCATGCCTTCTCCTCAGCATAACGCTCAGCGCAGATAGCCTTCAGTTCCTCTGCACGCTTTGCATAGAGTTCCTTAACGTCATCGAAGATCTGGAATGGATTCTCGGGATCACCACCAAGGTTCTTAATGGTATTGATGTAAGCATCACCACCGAGAGGAGCACCGTGAGTCTTGCAGTTAGCCTCGTATGAGGTACCATCAGCCTTCAATGCACCCTTACCCATGATACACTTACCGATAATCAAGGTGGGCTTGCCTACAACAGCCTTAGCCTGCTCAATAGCAGCACGGATCTGAGCTGCGTCGTTACCGTTGATCTCGATAACTTCCCAACCCTGAGCACGATACTTGGCAGCAGTATCCTCATTCATGACGTCCTTGGTCTCAGTAGAAAGCTGGATGTCGTTGCAGTCGTAGAACATGATGAGGTTGTCCAGACCGAGGTTGCCAGCAATACGAGCAGCACCCTGTGAAACTTCCTCCTGAATACCACCATCAGAGATGTATGCATAGATGGTCTCTTTAGCGAAAGTGGGGTTGCCAGTGTGAGCAGCCAGGAACTTGGCAGCAATAGCAGCACCAATAGCGTATGCATGACCCTGACCAAGAGGACCAGAGGTATTCTCAATACCACGAGCTACTTCATACTCGGGGTGACCAGTAGTGGGTGAACCCCACTGACGAAGTTGTGCGAGCTCGTCGAGAGAGAACTTGCCGATAAGGGTAAGCTGTGAGTACAGCATGGGAGCCATGTGACCGGGATCCAGGAAGAAACGGTCGCGACCTACCCATTCGGGGTTCTGGGGATCATAGTTCAGATATTCACTATACAATACGTTGATAAAGTCAGCACCACCCATGGCACCACCGGGGTGACCACTCTTTGCCTTCTCAACGGCTGAAGCTGCCAGGATACGGATGTTATTGGCAGCATGATTCAAAACTTCAATTGAATTTGCCATTTTAATTGATTATTAAACTATTATAATGATTATTTTTTATTTGCTACAGCGGCTGCTTCTACGGGCAGACATGCCTTGTAATTCTCGATGTACTTGTTGAAACCTTCAACATCCTCGGGCTTGGGAGCAATCTCAACACCAGTATTACCAGCGAAGACGATTGTCTCGAGATAGTCAGCCAAGTTCATACCCTTATTATTAATAAGGTAACCAGCCAAAAGGGCAATACCCCATGCACCACCTTCACCTGCAGTCTCCATGACAGAAATGGGTGAGTTGAGTGCAGCGGCTAATACGCTCTGACCTACACCAGGGGTCTTGAAGAGACCACCATGACCAGTGATGCGGTCTACTTTTACCTTCTCCTCTTTGAAAAGGATGTCGTTACCGAGCTTCAATACAGCAACGGTAGCGTAGAGGTTGGTACGGATAAAATTGGCAAGGTTGAACTTGTCGTTAGCCGAACGAAGCACCATAGGACGACCTTCCTGCATTCCTGCAACAGGTTCGCCAGAGATGTAGTTGTAAGCAATAACACCACCACAATCGGGATCACCCTTGAGGGCATTGTTGTACAGTTTGCCGTAAACCTCGTTCATATCAACGGGTACACCCAGCAATTCCTGGTACTCCTTGAAGAGCTTCACCCATGCGTTGATATCAGAGGTACAGTTATTGCAATGTACCATAGCAACGAGTGAACCATCAGGGGTAGTCACCATATCAATCATCTCATTGGGCTTCGAGAGGTCTTTCTCAAGAACGATCATAGAGAATGAAGAGGTACCTGCGCTCACATTTCCTGTACGCTGCTTAACAGCATTGGTTGCTACCATACCTGTACCTGCATCACCCTCGGGTGGACACATGGGGCAACCAGGCTTCAAGTGACCAGAGATATCAAGACGCTTAGCACCATGCTCAGTCAGGAAACCCGCGTTCTCGCCTGCACAGATGCACTTGGGAAGGATGTCCTCGAGCTTCCAGGGGAAGTTCTTGGGAGCAACGAGTTCGTTGAACTTCTGTACCATCTCAGCGTTGTAGTTCTTGGTCTCAGGATCAACGGGAATCATACCTGAGGCGTCACCGATACCGAGCACCTTCTCACCTGTCAGACGCCAGTGGATATAACCAGCAAGGGTAGTGAGGTAGGTGATGCCAGGTACATGCTCCTCATTATCAAGAATGCACTGGTAGAGGTGAGAGATTGACCAACGCAAGGGGATGTTGTAGTTGAAGAGACTTGAGAGCTCAGCAGCTGCAGCACCAGTGTTGGTGTTACGCCATGTACGGAAGGGAGAAAGGATCTTCTCGCTCTCGCCTACAGGCGCACCCTGGCTGGCAATGCCATTAGGACCGAATGCCATGTAACCGTGCATCATGGCAGAGATACCAATAGATGCAAGGATTTCAATCTCGCAGTCATACTGCGCCTTTACGTTCTTACGAAGATCGGCATAGCAGTCAGCCAAGCCATACCAGATGGCCTCAGTTGAATATGTCCAGATACCGTCGTGCAACTGGTTCTCCCACTCGTGTGAACCTTGTGCTATGGGCTTATTCTCCTCGTCAATGAGGACAGCCTTGATGCGGGTAGAGCCGAACTCGATACCGAGCACGGCTTTACCAGCGATGATAGTTTCTTTTGCAGTCATATTAGCCTAACCAAGCCTTCCCAGAGGGAAGGATGTTTTATTGTATTGTTGTTTGTAATTCTATTGTTGCCAAGTCTTCCCATAAGAAAGGAATGTGAGAATGAAATGCATTTTGGTACGCAAAATCATTCTAACATCCCTCCCTTTGGGAGGGCTTGGGTGTGTTTTATCTCAGTGCTTTGTTCAACATGTAGTAGATCTCGTTGTTACGCAATTCCTTCTTGAACTCAGGGATAGTAGTGTTCTTGTTGATTGCGACGTACTCGATACCGGTCATCTCTGCGAAATCCTCCCAATACTCCTCGGTGATATCGTAAGAGAATGCGCTGTGGTGTGTACCACCTGCCAGGATCCATGCTGCTGCACCAATCTCGAAGGTAGGCTGGGGGATCCAGAGTGCTGATGCAACAGGAAGGTTGGGCATGGGCTTAGGCTCGATGCACTCTACCTCCTGAGTAATCAGACGGAAACGGTTGCCAAGGTCAACAACAGTTGCCTTTACACCCATACCAGTCTTTGAAGTGAACACGAGACGAGCAGTCATCTGCTTGCGAATACCAATGCCGAGGAAGTGAACCTCGAGGGTTGGCTTATCAACAGCAATGAGAGGAGTAACCTCCAACATGTGTGACTGCAGGCATGAGCTCTGATCACCAGCAAAGTTCAATGTATAGTCCTCGAGGAATGAGCAACCCTTAGCCAAACCCTGGTTCATAATCCAGAGTGAACGATAGAGACAAGCGGTCTTCCAGTCACCCTCTGCACCAAAACCATAACCCTCAGCCATCAAACGCTGTGAAGCAAGACCGGGAATCTGGTCGAAACCGCAGAAGTTAGGACTATCAATATCAGCATCGCCAAGGTCGTCGAAGTTAGTAGTGAAAGCAGTAGCACCCTCGTCAGCCAATACACGACGAATAGCAATCTCAGCCTTTGCTGCATTCTTTACCTTCTCCCAGTATACCTCTTCACCGCTCTCGTCAATCTTGATGGTGTACTCCTTCTTATACTGCTCAACCAAAGCATCTGCTTCAGCATCAGTTACCTGCTTGAAGTAATTCATCAATGAAGAAACGGGGTAGTAGTCAACATGGTAACCCAGACGTTGCTCAAACTCAGCACGGTCACCATCGGTAACACATACGTTGTTCATATTCATACCAAACATCAAGCAACGAACATTCTTTGCGTCAGCTACAGCAGCAGCTGTGCGAGCCCATACACCGATCTTCTTCTGGCAATCCTCGTTGGTCCAATGACCAGCTACAACCTTACGATTAACACGCATACGGGTGCATGCGTGACCAAACTCGATATCACCATGAGCACTCTGGTTGAGGTTCATGAAGTCCATGTCAATCTCATTCCAAGGAATCTCAGTGTTGAACTGAGTGTGGAAATGGAGCATAGGCTTCTGCAATGCCTGCAGACCCTTGATCCACATCTTAGCAGGTGAGAAAGTGTGCATCCATGTGATAACACCTACACAGTTCTCAGCACTATTGGCATCCTTCATCAACTTCTCAGCCTCCTGAGCAGACTTAACGGTGCCCTTATAAACAATCTTGACAGGAACATTGCCACTCTTGTTGATACCATCAATCATGATGTTAGAGTGCTCATCTACCTGACCAAGTACTTGCTCTCCATACAGCAGCTGTGTACCTGACAGCCACCAAACTTCTAAATTTTCAAACATATTTATAGAATTATTTATTTTATAATTTGATTTTTAATGCTTCTGACCCTTCTGTCCGTAATATGCATTGGGACCATGCTTACGGTTGTAGTGCTTCTCTACGAGCAGAGGATTCATGGTAGTCATAGGATTAACGCTGAAGCTGATGAATGCCATCTTTGCCACCTGTTCCATTACCTTAGCATTGTATACTGCATTATCGGGAGATGTACCCCATGAGAATGGACCATGATTCTTGACAAGCACAGCGGGAGTGTGATCAGGATTGATCTTACGAATGTTCAGGATCTCGTCAACGATGACATTTCCTGTCTCCAACTCATATTCACCCTCAACCTCTGCCTTAGTCATATCACGGGTGCAGGGGATAGCCTTGTAGAAATAATCGGCATGAGTAGTTCCGATGTTGGGAATATCCTGACCTGCCTGTGCAAAAGCAGTAGCATAGGTAGAATGAGTGTGAACGACACCCTGGATATTGGGGAATGCACGATAGAGCACAAGGTGTGTAGGAGTATCACTTGAGGGATTCAAGTCACCTTCCACAACCTTTCCTGTGTTGAGATCCACAACAACCATGTCGCTTGCTTTCATATCATCATAGCTTACGCCGCTTGGCTTGATTACAACAAGCCCTTTCTCACGATCGATACCCGATACGTTACCCCAGGTAAAGATCACCAAACCTTGTTTTACAAGGTCAAGATTGGCTTTAAATACTTTTTCTTTGAGTTCTTCTAACATAATGATTAGTGTATTTAGATTGGGTTATTATTATTGTTTTATATATTGTAAAGACCTGTATAGTCTCTTGGAAATTTCAATATTAAATAGGTGCTTATGGTAGCACGAGATAACATCTCATCATTTTTTAAGAGAACAACGACTAAAACTCTTTATTATTTATATAAGGTGTAAAGCTACCCGGCACTAAGTCCGGGTAGCATGTATAGAATTTGATAGTTATAATCTAGCGATTACCACAGAGCGATGTAAAGAACGGTGAGCAGGATGATAACGATTGCCGAACCGATGTTGAAGGTCTTGTCGGTCTTGAAGATAGCAAGGTCGATTGCAACGAGCTTGCTGTCCTGAACCTTGTCAAGAGCATTAGAACGGAGGTAGTAAGCAATAGTACCTGTGATAGCTGCGAAGAAGCACATAGCACCTTCCATACCGTAGATATGGAGAGTGTTGTTGAAGAATGAAGCAACGAAGAGAGCTGCAGAGATACCTGCAACAATCCACATGATGCGACTCCAGAACAACTGCTGCTTAACGTCTGCCTCAGAAAGCTGGGTAGCAGCCTCGGTCTTCTTGCTTGCCAGTGAGATACCAACGAACATGATAACCAAAACGATGAATACCAAACCTGAGCGTACGAGGAAAGGAATCTCGGGGAAGACGAACTTGAAGAAGATAGAGAATGCGAAGGTACCAATAGCACAAGCTACTGCAGCAGCACCACTTGCACGCTTCCACAACAGACCCAAGCCAAAGATAACTACAACACCGGGATAAACGAATGCAGAGTACTCCTGGATGAACTGGAATGCCTGGTCAATACCACCCATCAAAGGATAAACAGCGATGAGGGCGATAACGAGAGCAGAGATAGATGTCAGACGACCTACGCTAACCAACTTCTTCTCACTAGCGTTCTTGTTGATGAACTGCTTGTAGATATCCATGGTGAAGAGGGTAGAGGTAGAGTTGAACATAGAAGCCAGAGAAGAGATAACTGCAGCAGAAAGGGCAGCGAATGAGAGACCCTTAACGAATACGGGAGTAAAGTTGCGGATCAAGAAAGGATAAGCATCATCTGAACGCTCGATACCACCAGCGAGAGTAGTACGCAGAGCCTCAAGAGCCTCACCGTCAGCATTCATGATATAGAATGCACATACACCGGGGATACATACGATGAAGGGGATCAAAATCTTCAGTACGGCAGCAAATACCATACCCTTCTTTGCCTCAGCCAAAGACTTAGCAGCAAGACCCTTCTGGATGATGTACTGGTTGAAACCCCAGTAACCCAGGTTGGTCAGCCAAAGAGCACCGAAGATCAAAACCAAACCGGGGTTGGTGAAGAAAGGATCCTCATTCTGGACAACAGCGCCAGTAGCATCCTTTACACCATTGATAACGGGATAGAGATCCTCATTACGAGTTACGACCAAATGGAAGTGCTTGTCGCCTTCCTGGTTCATACACCAACCGTAGATGTTGCCCAAAGCCTCGATAGGTCCGCAACCCCAAACCTCTGCACCAATTACAGAGAGAGCAGCGTATGCAGTAATCAAACCACCACCAACGAGGAAGGTAACCTGCATTACGTCGGTCCATGCTACAGATGCCAAACCACCATAGATAGAGTAGAGACCAGCGATAAGGAACAAGGCAAGGATAATAACGATACGTACCTGGTCAACCTCCATACCTGCAACGTTAACAATCATGTCTGTAGGAAGACCGAGGATCTGCTGGATAGCAAGAGCACCCAACCAGGCTACTGAAGTCAGGTTAACGAATACATAAAGGAACAACCAGAGCAGAGAGAATGCCAAACCTACACCCCAGTTATAACGCTCGCGTAGGAACTGAGGAATGGTAAAGATCTTCTTCTCGATCATCAAAGGCAAGAGGAACTTACCTACAACAAGCAAGGTAGCAGCAGCCATCAACTCGTAAGCTGCCTGTGCAATACCAGATGCAAATGCAGAACCAGACATACCGATGAACTGCTCTGCTGAGATGTTTGCTGCAATCAGAGATGCACCGACTGCCCACCAGGTCAAAGTGTTACCTGCGAGGAAGTAGTCTGATGAAGATTTCTCCTCACCCTTCTTACCACGGCTCAGGAAAATACCCATGCCGACAAGGATTACAATGTAGGCCGCAAAGACGATGTAGTCAATCATCTCAAAGCCATTGTTTTGTAAAGCTTCAATTACTTTCATTGTGTTTAATTGTTGTTAGTTATTATTTAGTTAGAAATTATTATTTCCTTATATTATGGTTAAGTCGTTGCCCTTATTTTAGTCAAGGACAACGGCTTTTTGTTTTTACTTCTCAACAGAGAAAGCATACTTGCAGTAGCTGTGGTAAGGCTTCTCGGGAGAAACGAAGGGATTGGTCTTCTCGCCCCAACCTTCCCAAGTGTACTTATTGGGAGAATCGGGATACTTCTGTGACTCGAGGCAGATAGCACACTGGTAGGGATAGTTGATACCATTCTTGCCGGGGCATGAGCCATCCTGGAAGTTTGCAGTGTAGCACTGGATACCGGGTTCGTTAGTGTAAACATCCATCTTGATACCTGAGCGAGGATCGCTGAGAGTAACTGCAATCTGAGTCTCGTCACATGCGGTATTCAGACACCAGTTGTGGTCATAACCACCACCTGCAGCAACCAGTTCGGGATCGTTGTCGGGGAAGTTCAAACCAATCTTCTTGGGAGTACGGAAATCAAATACAGTACCAGCAACGGGGCGAATCTCACCGGTGGGAATATAGAACTCGTCAGCGGGAGTGTAGTTGTCAGCATTTACATAGAGAACCGACTCGTGGATGGTATTGTTAAAGTCACCAGAGAGGTTGAAGTAAGTATGGTTGGTCATGTTCAGGATGGTCTCCTCTGAAACAGTACCATCATAGCTGATAGCAATCTCGTTGTTCTCGGTCAACTCAAACTTAACAAATACGTCAACGTCACCATTGAACTTGTTGTCCTCGCCACCCTTTGTTGCGATGTGGAGGGTCAAAGTATTCTCGGTCTGCTCAGCTACATCATAAACCTTGTGCTGCCAACCTGTGAAACCACCATGCAAGCAAGCGTGGTCATCGTTGTTCTTGTCCAGAACGATAGTGTCTGCACCACAAACATACTGACCTCCATCAATACGGTTTGCGTAACGACCTACTGAGCTTCCGTAGTCAGTTGCATAGTTCCAGGGGAAGTAGTTCTCAACCTTGTCAAAGCCTGCAGCAACATCTACAAACTTGCCTTCTTTGTCGGGAACCATGATACTTACGATACGACCACCGTAGTTGGTGATGCATACCTCCATACCATTGGCGTTAGTCAAAGTGTACAAGCCTACAGCCTTTGCATTCTCAGCATCAGCCTCGAATGCTTTTGTCTCATAATTGTAAGCTACACAGATGGTGGTGTCAAACGCTGCGGGATCAAGACCAGACTTTGTCAGGTTAGACTCTGCGGGTTTGGTTTCACATGAAGTTGCCAATGCCAATGAAGCAAGAGCAATGCTACCAAGAGCAATTGATTTTAATTCTTTTTTCATGGAATTATAAATTAAAGTGAATAAATAATACGCATTTACTCCACAAATTTAGCAAATAATTCTTAATTGTTGGGGATAATAATACATTTTTTTGTTGAATAAGCCATAAAAAACTACACTTTTGCTAATAAATGAGGAAATATAACTTAATTAGCGTGTAATAACTAAAGTTATTGTGGTCTGGTTTTCAAAATACAAGATACAAAAAAAGTCCACATGAAATTGTCATGTGGACTAAGTTTTGTAATGTTATATATCTTTAACAAAGCTTACGAGAACCGTCACCGATTACAACATCAATAACGATAGGTTCTTTACCATATTTTTCTGAAAACTTCTTTTTAACGACTTCTTTGAAATGAGGAACAAGTTCGTCGGCTACGAGGTTGATGGTACAACCTCCGAAACCACCACCCATGATACGTGAACCAGTTACACCGACTTCCTTAGCAACATCATTCAGGAAATCCAGCTCGTCGCATGATACTTCGTACTCCTTGCTCAGACCATAATGAGTTTCATACATCTTCTGACCTACGGTCTCGTAATCACCAGCCTCCAAAGCATCGCAGACAGCCAATACGCGTTCCACCTCACCAATGAAGTAGCGAGCACGTTTGTATTCGTCAGCAGTTATTTCTGCCTTTACCTCCTCAAGCATATCCATATTGGCATCGCGAAGAGTCTCAACCTCAGCATGATGAGTCTTGATGATTTCAGCCACATGCTCACATTGTAGACGGCGCTCGTTGTAGGGTGAACCTGCCAATTCATGCTTTACACAACTGTTTACCAAAACTAGCTGGTATCCCTTGGGATTCCAGGGGAAATAAGCATATTCGCCACTACGGCAATCCAAGCGCATCAACGAACCTGCCTTGCCAAACACGCTGGCAAATTGGTCCATAATACCACAGTTACAACCAATATAATTGTGCTCGGTGCGTTGGCCTACTTTTGCCAGTTCCATCTTCTCGATCTTGTTCTCACCCCAAAGATCGTTCAATGCGTATGCAAAGGCACTCTCAAGAGCAGCAGATGAACTCATACCAGCACCTAAAGGCACATCACCAGCAAAAGCGGTATTGAATCCTTGCACGGGAACACCTAATGCCATCATCTCACGACAAACACCAAAGATGTATCGTGCCCATGTTGCACGAGGTCCCTTCTCATCATCAAGTGAGAAACTTACCATATCCTTCAAGTCGATAGAGTAGGCGTTAACCGTACGAGTGCCATTGGGCTTCAACTCTGCAATCATACCCTGGGTTACAGCACCGGGGAATACAAAACCATTATTATAATCAGTATGCTCACCAATCAGGTTGATACGACCAGGTGAAGCATAAACATTTCCGGTAGTACCATCAAAGTGCTTGATAAAGCGACTTCTTACATCATCTATTGTAAGTCTCATGATATTTTTGTTTAGTATGTTTAGGAAATAGTTGTTATTCTACAGGAATATCTGTATTGACATTCTTATGTCCCCACAATGAGTAGTAAAGGATGTAAACACCAGCCAATAGGGGAACGATAAAGCTTGTGATATAGTTGTGGGTTAAATCAGCCACCCATCCCTGCAAACCAATCAGTACAGCAAAACCTGCTACCATGGTCATGAAGATACCTGATGCCATTGCAGTATACTTGCCAAGGCCCTCAGTTGCAAGACTGAAGATTCCACCCCACATCACAGATGCACAGAGACCAATACACAGGAAACTGAAGATGCCAACGGGTATTTCACCCCATATTACTTCCAATGTGCTCAAGTTAAGACCGGGAACTGGAATTAGGATGTCTGTAGGTAGAAGAATACCACCTAAAGTAAAGATGATAGACAGCACACTGACGAAGACCATAGAAGCTTTATTGGATACTTTACCCAAAACGGCAACACCAACAAGACGTCCAATCAACATCATAAGAATAAACAATGCGCCCAATGTACTTGCATATGCAGCTGACATGGCCAAACCAGGCACCACACCTTCTGCAGCCTCGACAGGAGCAGTCAGATATTGCATGATATACATACCGGGACCAACCTCTAGAGAACCATAGCAACAGATAGCCAAAGCACCTAATACAAAGTGACGGAATGACCATGCACTATATTTATCTTTCTGCTTGTTCTCTGCTTTTGCAGAAGCCTGATGTGGTTCCTCAATCTTTGTTCTCAGGATAACCAGGAATGCAATAACAAAGATAGCAATGGCTATCATCAGACAGGGTGTGGCATCAGAGATCTTTGCCGTAGCAGCATCTCCCATAAGTGAACCCATGATGATGATGACTGCGATACCAGCAGATGAATTGAATATACCACCAATCTGGATAAGACGATTACCTGCTGCACCGCCACCTCCAAGGGTTGTCAACATGGGGTTAACAACGGTATTCAGAATACACATACACGCTCCAGAAATAAAGGCTCCGATAAGGTAAACCAAGAATCCGAACTGGCCACTAAGCCACTGTATCAGAATACCCACGATACCTACAACAAGACCAATCAAGGCAGTTTTTTTGTATCCAACCTTCTGAACAATCATACCAGAAGGAATACCCATCAGGAGATACGCTCCGTAATTTCCGTATGCACCAATCTGTGCCAGGAGGTTACTACAACCAAATTGGTTCTTCACGATAACACCCATTGGGTCACAAAGTCGAGTGACGAATGCAATCATGGCAAAAAGTGCAATCATAACGATGATGGCACCCCATTGCTTTTGTTTGTTACTCATATAAAATAAAGTTTTGGTTTTAGGGTAAAAGGGGGAGCCTTGGACTCCCCCTTAATTTTATACTATTGTATTGATAAGCTATGAATGTGTGGATTACTCCTCAACACCAAACTTGTAGATTGTGGTCTGATTGTAGGTCTGACCGGGACGCAACTGAGTGCTGGGGAAGTAAGGACGGTTGGGGCTATCGGGGAAATGCTGAGCCTCGAAGCAAAGACCGCTGCGCTTGGGGAATGTGCAACCATTCTGACCAGCAAAACCTGTCTCGAAGTTTCCGCTATAGAACTGAATACCAGGCTCTGTTGTCCAGCATTCCATAGTACGACCTGTAGTAGGCTCAACCATGCTCATTGCCAATGTCAACTCACCTTCTTCCTTCTTATTCAGAATGTAGCAGTGGTCATAACCAGCACCATTCTTCAACTGCTCGTTGTCGTCATTGATACGCTCACCAATCACATGAGGTGTGCGGAAATCGAATGGAGTGCCCTCTACCTTCAGAATCTCGCCAGTAGGAATTGAAACGGGATCAATGGGAATGTAGAAGTCTGCGTTGATGGTCAAAACAACGTTGGTTGCTTCTGGGGTAGGATTAGCAATACCTGCGAGTGAGAAGAAACCATGGTTGGTCATGTTGACGATGGTCTTCTTGTTGGTAGTTCCACGATAGTCGATCTTCAACTCATTATCGTCATTCCAGGTGTATTTGACCGTCATATTCAACTCACCGGGGAAACCTTCTTCATAATATGCAAAGATGTAATGAAGAACCAACTCCTGATCGTTCAACTGTTCAGCATCCCACACACGGGCATGACAACCAGTAGGACCACCATGCAAGTGATTCTCGCCATTGTTACATGCGAGGCTGTATTCTTTGCCATTCATGGTAAACTTACCTTTGCAGATACGATTACCAAAACGACCGATCAAGGTACTAAGGAAGGGTTCGGTAGTGCCTACCATATCCTGAATGCTATTATGACCCTGGATAACGTTTGCCATATTACCGTTCTTGTCAGGAACCATAATTGTTATGATACCACCACCATAATTAGTAATCTGTACCTGAGCGCCTGAAGCGTTGGTAAGTGTGTACAAATCAGTCTGCTTTCCCTGAACTGTGGCTTGGAAGTTTTCTCTCTTCAAGCCTGAAAGATTTTGTGTTTCCATTGCTTTGTGAATTTAAGTTGTTTGTATTGTGTTGCAAACTTACTTAAAAACTTTTATTTATGCAAAGAAAAATGAAAAAAAAAACGGGCTTGAGGTGTATTTTTTTAACTTTTAAGGAATGAAACAAATGAAAATTGATTTTTTCACTTTTTCCTATTTAAATATGTCATTAAGTCTGCTACGACAAATGTGCTGCCTCCAATGTATATAAAATCATCGGATGCGGCATTATTCCGTGCTGCATTATAGGCATCTTCCACACAATGGTATGCCTTTCCTGTAAACCCTAATTCATCCCCAATCTTCTTGATCTCATCTGCATCCATAGCTCTTTTTACAGATGCTTGTGTATAGTAGTAAGTAGCGTTTTGGGGCAACATGGAAAGGCTATGCTTGACGTCTTTATCGCTTACCATACCTATAATTAGGTGTTTCGTTAGCGCTTTCTGTGCATTGATTTGCTTCGAGATATACTGAAAACCACCAGGATTATGCCCTGTATCGCATACCGTCAAAGGAGACAGGAGTATGCGTTGCCATCTTCCCATCAATCCCGTCATTGCCCCTACATGCTTAAAGCCATCATGTACATGGTTGTCTGAGATGTGGAAATGTCTTTTTCTCAATAGTTTGACAGCATTCAGGATCGTGGCTGTGTTTTTGGATTGGCATTCTCCACCTAGTTCAGCCTCAAAGGTTCCGAAGTTCTTTGTCTCATAAACCGTATCTGCACTTGGGGAGAAAGTAGCAGACAATACCTCGTTTGTCTCATCAGCAAAGACCAGTTCACTGTATTTGCTTTCTGCAAGGAACTTCTTAAGGAACACATCCCTTACGTCATTATGTCCTTCTGTCTCTCCAACTACCACAGGGACATCCTTCTTGATGATTCCCGCCTTTTCTGCAGCAATCAGGGGTAGGGTATTGCCAAGGAACTGGGTGTGGTCAAAACTGATATTCGTGATAATGGAAAGCTCGGGACGGATGATGTTCGTGCAATCCAACCTTCCACCCAGGCCTACCTCAATCACAGCAACGTCAATCTCTTGTTCCTTGAAATACTGGAAAGCCAAGGAAGTGGCCAATTCAAAGAAAGATGGATATAGTGGTTCAAAGAATGCACGCTCTTGCTCAACGAAGTCCACTACACGCTGCTCAGGAATCATTTCACCATTAACCCTAATTCTTTCGCGAAAGTCCACCAAATGAGGTGATGTGTAAAGTCCTACCTTATAACCTGCAGATTGAAGTATGGCAGCCAAAGTGTGCGAACAGCTACCCTTACCATTTGTACCAGCCACATGTATGGTGCGATATGAGCGATGTGGATGATGGAAGTGCTCGTCCAGTGCCAAAGTGTTTGACAACCCTTCTTTATATGCACCAGCACCGACGTTCTGAAACATCGGTGCCACATTAAACAGGTATTCAATTGCCTCGTTATAAGTCATTTTCTATGATGTTATTAAACGAAATGTTTAATTCCTCTTATTTCTATATCTAATGTAATTACCTTAGACTTTTCGGCTATTCAAATAGCGCTTTGAACTTCCTGAAGATCTTATCTTTGATGCTATCGTCAGGTGCAAAGGATGCGCTTTGCTGCATCTTCTCAATAAGTTGCTTCTCTTCTTTGCTCAAGCTTTCTGGTACGTAGATGCTGATATGTACGATGAGGTCTCCAGTACCATAATTATAACCATTGCTATTCAGCATGGGCAGACCTTTTCCACGTAGACGCATAACCTTTCCAGGTTGGGTTCCGGGATCAATCTTAATCTTAACACGTCCATCCACAGTAGGGATTTCGGCAGTACCGCCAAGTGCAGCAGTTGGGAAGTCAAGCAACAAATTATAAATAAGGTTGCTCTCCTCTCTGATCAGATCCTTGTGTGGTTCCACTTCAATGATTACCTGGATATCACCATTAATACCATTTCTGGGTCCTGCATTGCCTCGACCGCCAACAGTAAGAACCATGCCTGTGTCAACACCTGCGGGAATCTTCACTTCTATTATTTCTTCGCCCTGTACAATTCCCTGTCCGCCACATGTCTTACATTTGTTCTTGATAATCTTACCCTCACCATGGCAGGTGGGACATGGCGACTGTGACTGCATTCTGCCGAAAAGCGAATTTACGGTTTTCACCACATAGCCATTACCGCCACAGGTAGAACAGGTGTCCATCTGGTTGTCCTCACTACCCGAACCGTGACAATGTGAGCAGGTAACCATCTTCTTTACTTTGAATTTCTTGGTTACACCCTTTGCGACCTCGTCCATGTTCAGACGTACTTTCAACTTGAGGTCGCTTCCACGTTGAACGGGTCTTCCACTTCTGCCTGCTCCGCCGAATCCACTGCTGAATCCGCTGAATCCACGTCCGCCACCACCGAAAATGTCTCCGAACATGTTGAATATGTCATCCATATTCATGCTGCCAGAATTGAAGCCACCAAAGCCGCCGCCTCCGCCGAAACCGCCAGGTCCGCTGAATCCAAACTGGTCGTATTGCTGGCGTTTCTGCTCGTCACTCAGAACGCTGTATGCTTCAGCTGCCTCCTTGAACTTCTCCTCGGCTTCAGCCTTCTCTGCATCAGATTTGCCGTTCTGACGGTCAGGATGATATTGCATGGCAACCTTGCGATATGCCTTCTTTATATCTTGTGCACTTGCGCTTTTTTCAACGCCAAGCACTTCATAATAATCACGCTTTGCCATCTTTCAGTCTTGTTTTTAGTTGAGTTTTCAAAGTGCAACAGCTACTTGAGCATAGCGCAATACCTTGTCATTAATCATATAACCCTTCTGAGTACAATCCAGAACCTTACCCTTCATCTCATCACAGGGTGCGGGTATCTGAGCTATTGCCTCATGAAGGTCTACGTTAAAGTCCGCGCCTTCTGTCTCAATAGGTGTCACGCCTTGAGCCTTCAGAACAGCGAGGAACTTCTTGCATATCAGATCCACTCCCTCCTTTACGGCCTCAACATCCTCTGCTTTATCCATGTTCTTGATGGCACGTTCCAGATCGTCAACCACGGGAAGCATGGCAGCAAGTACTTTTTGTCCACCATTCAGTATCAAGTCTGCCTTTTCTGCGAGTACACGCTTGCGATAGTTGTCAAATTCAGCCTGCTTGTACAGCATCTTGTTCTTCAGTTCCTCTATCTCAGCCTGGGCTTCTTCCAGTTTCTCAGCGTCAGTCTTTTCTGCAGCAGGTTCCTCTGTTACAGGTTCTTCTGCCTTGGGCTCTTCCTGGGCAGCCTCATTAGTATTATTGTTGTCTTGGATTTCTTGATCCAACTCCTCGTTTTTCAGTTCTTCCTTATTGCTCATTGTAAATCGTTTTATTCTTTTCCACATAGCATCAAAAACCTTGCCAAAATGTAGAACTAAACTCATTCTGCCATCTTGGCAAGGCTTTACTTTGGTTTTTGTTAATTTTGCGTAAATCTGTCAGTCACTTACTGATACATTTTGTCACGTAGTTCCTTGATCTTCTCGTCATGGATATATTCATCATATTCCATCAGCTTGTCAATACAGCCATTGGGCGTCAACTCAATAATACGGGTTGCAACGGTCTGGATGAACTCATGGTCATGACTGCTGAAGAGGATGTTGCCCTTGAAGAGTTTCAGGTTGTTGTTGAATGCCTGAATGCTTTCCAGATCCAGATGGTTGGTGGGAGTATCAAGGATCAAGCAATTGGCATTGTTCAATTGCATGCGTGCAATCATACAGCGCATCTTCTCACCTCCGGAAAGTACGTTTACCTTCTTGAGCACGTCTTCTCCGCTGAACAACATTCGGCCAAGGAAACTCTTGAAGTACACTTCGTTACCTTCACCAAACTGGCTCAACCAATCTACCAGGTTCATTTCGCTCTGGAAGAATGAAGTGTTATCAACGGGCAAGTATGCAGTAGTAATGGTGATACCCCAGTTGAAAGTACCTGCCTGTGCCTCGCGATTACCATTTACGATTTCGAACAGGGCAGTCATGGCACGTGGGTCACGGCTCAGGAATACTACCTTGTCGCCTTTCTCCACGTTGAAACTTACGTTGTCAAACAATACCGTTCCATCTTCCATGGTTGCTTTCATGTCCTGAACCTCAAGCATTTGATTGCCAGGTTCACGTTCCATAGAGAAGATAATGCCGGGATATTTACGGGTAGAAGGTTTGATATCCTCAACATTCAGCTTCTCCAGCATCTTCTTACGACTGGTTGTCTGCTTGCTCTTTGCCACGTTTGCGCTGAATCGGCGAATAAACTCCTCCAACTCCTTCTTCTTCTCCTCGGCTTTTGCCTTCTGGTTCTGAGCCTGACGCAGAGCCAACTGAGAACTCTGATACCAGAATGAGTAGTTACCAGCGAAGAGGGTTACCTTTCCATAGTCAATATCAACGGTATGGGTGCTTACACTGTCCAGGAAGTGACGGTCATGACTCACTACGAGCACGGTATGCTCAAAATCAGCCAGATAATCCTCGAGCCATTCTACGGTATCAAGGTCAAGGTCATTGGTAGGCTCATCGAGCAACAGATTGTCGGGATTGCCAAACAAGGCTTTTGCCAGCATTACGCGTACCTTTTCCTTACCACTGAGCTCACCCATCAACTGATAGTGCTTGTCTTCCTTAATGCCAAGACCAGAGAGCAGTGCAGCAGCATCGCTTTCGGCATTGTATCCTCCCATTTCAGCAAACTTGTCCTCCAGTTCAGCTACGCGAATACCATCTTCGTCGCTGAAGTCAGCCTTGCTGTACAGAGCCTCGCGCTCACGCATGACTTCCCACATGGTGGTATGTCCCATCAACACGGTATTCAGCACCGTTTCATTGTCATATTTGAAGTGGTCCTGTTCCAGGACGCTCAGACGTTCACCGGGACCCAGTTCAATTGTTCCCTTAGTGGCTTCAAGTTCACCGCTGATAGCTTTCAGCAGGGTAGACTTACCTGCTCCATTTGCACCGATAACACCATAGATGTTACCATTGGTGAACTTCATATTTACATCCTTATACAAAACTTGTTTGCCAAACTGTATGGCAAGATTGCTTACTGTAATCATTCTTTTTGCTTAAAAAACTATTTTATTTTTCCTCACGGATTTAATGTTATTCCATACTCTCTTCTACGAACTGTAGTGGTAGGAGGGCGTTGATTGTCTCTACGACATGTATGCCTGTCTCGCATGCCAGCAGTATACGTATGGGCTGCTTGAATCGGTGTTCTGTCTCCAGTATCACTTGTCGGCAAGCACCACAGGGTGGGATAGGGGCCTGCATGAATCCCTTTTCATTTCTTGCCGCTATGGCCAGTTGTACAACGGGTTCCTGAGGATACTGAGCTCCTGCAGCAAAGATAGCCGATCGTTCCGCACAGATGGTTGATGGCGATGCTGCATTTTCCTGATTACATCCTGGAATGACCTTTCCGTTCCTCAGACGCAGAGCAGCACCAACATAGAAATGCGAATAGGGAGCATAACTATGCCTGGTCATCTCTCTTGCCTTGTCCACCAATTCTCGTTCTTCGTCTGTCAGTTCCGTGTATTCGTATACGCGGATATTTGACACGACTTGATATTCTTTCATCTCATTATGTGTACTTATCGTCTACAAATTTACGATATATTTTCCGCAATGACAAATTTTTATTAATTTTGTGATATGAAACGCATCAAAAATACTACTTTAAAGGTCTTCTTGACTTTTTTCTACACCTTATTTATATATAATTGTGTCTCAGCTCAACAGAACAGCACTTATCTGGAATATATCAAAAAATACCACACCTTGGCTGTTGATCAGATGAAACGTCATCGCATTCCTGCCAGTATCACGCTCTCTCAGGGTTTGCTGGAAAGTGGTGCTGGCACGAGTACGTTGGCCACTGAGGCACACAATCATTTTGGTATCAAGGTGGGTACAGGTTGGGACGGCCCGTACATTGTCCGTGACGATGATGCCAAAGGTGAGCATTTCCGCAAGTATCGTAGTGATGCCGAGAGTTACGAAGATCACTCCCTGTTTCTGAAAAAGCCACGCTATCAGAAGTTGTTCTCGCTTGATATCAAGGATTACAAGGGATGGGCTCATGGCTTGAAGGAATGTGGATATGCCACTAATCCTGCCTATGCACAGTCACTAATCCGTATCATCGAGAACTATAAACTCTACCAATATGATGGTGGCCAAGGCAGTATCCAGCAAAGTGCTTCTTCAAGGCTTTCAGAGGAGGATCTTTTCTTCCAAACGCATCCTGTGCAGATGTGCAATAAGTGTTGCTACATTGTTCTGCAGCCTGGTGACGAACTAAGTCATGTGGCTAAGATGGTAGGGGTGAGAAAGTCCAAACTCCTGTCCTATAACGATCTGCCCAAGAAGGCTGTTCCTCAGTCAGGTAGCATTCTGTACCTGGAGAAGAAGCGCACTAAGGCTGACAAGAGTTTCAAGGGTCATCCTCATGTATTGCAGGCAGGCCAGTCTCTGTATGACATAGCTCAGATGTATGGCATACGTCTTAAGAACCTCTATAAGATGAATGGCTTTGATGCTGACTATACCCCTATGTTGGGACAGACAATTCGCCTGTACTAATCCTACCGCAATACCACCTCTATGCTTCCTTGTTTCCTTCGCGGATCCTTCGCGGATCCTTCGCGGAATCATCGCGGAGATGCTAAGGATGAAGCAAGTCACACAATAGGATGACAATAGGCAGAATATAGACAGAATATAGAGGGAATATAGAGGGTAGATACTATTTCTTCTTTACCCCAACACGGTTTCTTGATCGCCAGATGACACGTCCCAGACGTAATTCTTCCTCGTTGTACACGTCACCGAATTCATCATACGCGCTTTCCAGAGATTCGGTAGACGCATTGTTGAAGTAGTCAACCAATTCATCTACGCAGTCGCTTCCCAGCACTTCCTCTGCGAAATAGGTCAGATCCAGATGAGTACCACTTGAGAGAAGACTCTCTATATCCTTCAGAACCTCGTCAAAGTCCAGACCTTGATTGTTGGCAAAATCGTCAAGGGCAATTTTACGGTCAATGGCTTGGATGATGGCACGTTTCCTTTGTGAAGATACGGTACGTATTCCAGATGCATCGGCTACAACATCATCCACCATTTGGTTGAGCATGGCCGAACCTCCGTCCTTCTCAAATTCACCTTCTTCATCATCGCCTTTCAGTTCGAATTCCACTGGTTTCTTCAGGTACTTCTTGCCTTTGGCCATGATTCCTACGCCTTCACTCTTCACTTTCATGTAGCCGACTTCCACACCTTGGTCAATGACCTCCATCCAGTGCTCCTCGTCCTTATTGTCGCCACATCCAAAACTTTCCAGATTGATTAGCCCTTTTTTGACCAGGATAGGAGTTTCTCGTCCCATCAAGTAGTCCAGTAAAAGTTCTCTTTTTAAAGGCTTTGCTAACTCAATCAGGCTATTTAATATCTTACATAAAGAATCTTTTCCGTCCATGTTGTTTTATTTTGCGGCGGCAAAGTTAGTATAAGTTTAGAAATGCACAAAGTATTTCAAGAAAAAAATTCATCTTTTTTTTTATATGATATAAATACCCCAATAATGTTTGTTACTTCGGATATATGAATAGCAAAGGCTCGCTTCTCAGCGAGCCTTTTTGCGTTAGTAAGGTTTTAGTTTTGCTTAAGGTAAAAAGATTGTTTATTCAGGATAACGATGCAAAGGTAACACCTTTTCTTTTAATCTGCAAGCAAATTCACGATTTTTTTTGATATAAATCAATTATTATTTTTAGACTATTTGCATATATTGCAGATTATCAAATACTTAAATGGTTTTGAAGAAATGTTAAATTATTATGCCATAAAGTACTCTGCCATCTTTTCAATGGGTTTTTGGATAGTTTTGCCCAAAACCATCCCTTCCAATTCAACGGCTTTTTGCAGCTGCTTTGCAAAACTTTTCGTGATACCTCCAACAAAATTGACGGGTAAATCCTGCCTGTTGTAGTTTCTGATATTTCGCTGCAGAAATCTTCTGAATTCTTCTATCACCAAGGCCTCTATGGCAGGGTGGTCAATATGTTGTGCCAGGAAGGGCACCAGGGATGAAAGGAACAGGTTAGGTTGCGGCTTGCGATACACACGCTCTATCACCTCAGCTTGTGTCACACCCGTTTCATTGTTGAAG
>DCIS01000095.1:0-13023 GCA_002317475.1 Prevotellaceae bacterium UBA1720
GCGGCAGCCAGACGTGCAATGGGCACACGGAAGGGAGAGCAAGAAGCATAGTTCATGCCAACCTTAGCGCAGAACTTAACTGAACTGGGCTCACCACCGTGTTCACCGCAGATACCGGTACGCATACCGGGACGTACAGCACGACCCTTCTCAACAGCAGTCTTGATAAGCTGACCTACACCGTTCTGGTCGAGTACCTGGAAGGGGTCTACCTTCAGGATCTTCTTCTCCAGGTATGCAGGGAGGAATGAAGCGATATCATCACGGCTGTAACCGAAGGTCATCTGGGTCAAGTCGTTGGTACCAAACGAGAAGTACTCAGCCTCGGTAGCAATGCGGTCTGCAGTCAGGGCAGCACGAGGAATCTCGATCATAGTACCGATCTCGAACTCAAGGCTTACACCTTCCTCAGCAAATACCTCTTCAGCAACGCGCTTGATAATCTCCTTCTGCTGCTTCAACTCATAGAGGATACCAATCAGAGGAACCATGATTTCGGGATGAGGATCATAGCCTTCCTTCTTTAGCTGGCAAGCAGCACCGAGGATGGCGCGAGTCTGCATAGCGGTGATCTCGGGGAAGGTGATACCCAGACGGCAACCACGGTGACCCAACATAGGATTGTTCTCAGCGAGTGAGTTTACACGCTTGCGAATCTCCTCAACGCTTACACCCATCTCATCAGCCATGGTCTGCTGACCTGCTGCATCGTGGGGTACGAACTCATGCAATGGGGGATCGAGAAGACGGATGTTAACGTGCAGACCGTCCATAGCCTTCAGAATGCCGTAGAAGTCAGCCTTCTGATAGGGGAGCAACTTAGCGAGTGCCTTCTCACGACCCTCAACGGTGTCAGAGAGAATCATCTCACGCATAGCGATAATCTTCTGGTCCTCGAAGAACATGTGCTCGGTACGGGTCAAACCGATACCCTTAGCACCGAAGTCGCGAGCTACCTGTGCATCGTGTGGAGTATCAGCATTGGTACGGATCTCCATCTTGGTGTACTTGTCGCAGAGGTCCATCAGTTCCTTGAAGTCACCTGACAACTCAGCAGCCTTGGTCTTGATCTCACCAGCGTAAACCTGACCGGTAGTACCATTCAATGAGATATAATCGCCTTCCTTATATACAACGCCCTCGATCTCAACGGTCTTAGCCTTGTAGTCAACGTTGATGGCACCAGCACCTGATACACAGCACTTACCCATACCACGTGCCACAACGGCAGCGTGAGAGGTCATACCACCACGAGCGGTGAGGATACCCTCAGCAGCAGCCATACCAGCGAGGTCCTCAGGAGAGGTCTCGATACGTACCATGACTACCTTGTGACCATTCTCGTGCCACTCCTTGGCATCGTCAGCGTGGAATACAATCTGACCGCAAGCAGCACCGGGTGAAGCGGGAAGACCCTGAGTGATAACCTTAGCCTTCTTCAGAGCGTCCTTGTCGAATACGGGGTGCAACAGCTCATCGAGCTTCTGAGGCTCGCAACGCATGATGGCAGTCTTCTCGTCGATCATACCCTCACGTACGAGGTCCATTGCGATCTTTACCATAGCAGTACCGGTACGCTTACCGTTACGTGTCTGGAGGAACCACAGTTTGCCCTCCTGAACGGTGAACTCCATATCCTGCATATCCTTGTAGTGGTTCTCCAACTTCTCCTGAAGTGCATCGAGTTCCTTGTACAACTCGGGCATAGCCTCCTCCATAGAAGGATACTTAGCAGCACGCTCCTCCTCAGAGATACCAGCACGCTCGGCCCAACGCTGTGAACCGATCTTGGTAATCTGCTGAGGTGTACGAATACCAGCAACTACGTCCTCACCCTGAGCATTGATCAGGTACTCACCGTTGAACAGGTTCTCACCGTTACCAGCATCACGGCTGAAGCATACACCAGTAGCAGAGGTCTCGCCCATGTTACCGAATACCATAGCCATAACAGATACAGCGGTTCCCCACTCGTCGGGAATTCCCTCCATCTTACGATAAAGGATAGCACGCTCGTTCATCCAGCTGCGGAATACAGCACAGATAGCACCCCACAACTGCTCCTTGGGATCAGTGGGGAAGTCGCTGCCAGTCTGCTCCTTGATAGCAGCCTTGAACAACTCAACGAGCTTCTTCAGAGACTCTACAGAGAGGTCCTTGTCGAGGGTTACACCCTGCTCCTCCTTAACCTGCTCAATGATAGCCTCGAATGGATCGATATCTTCCTTGTTTACGGGCTTCATGCCGAGCACCACGTCACCGTACATCTGTACAAAACGACGGTAGCTATCGTATACGAAGTGGGGATTGCCAGTCTTCTCGCACATACCTGCAGCAACCTCGTCGTTCAGACCAAGGTTCAGGATAGTATCCATCATACCGGGCATAGAAGCACGAGCACCTGAACGTACGCTGACCAACAGAGGATTCTTAGGATCACCGAACTTGCAGTTCATCAATGCCTCGGTGTGAGCAACAGCTGCGTCTACGTCAGCTGTAAGCAACTCAACGATCTTCTCCTGACCTACCTCATAATACTCGTTACAAGTATCGGTTGTGATAGTAAAACCGGGAGGTACGGGAACACCAATGTGGTTCATCTCAGCAAGGTTAGCGCCCTTGCCACCCAGTACTTCACGCATCTGGGCATTACCTTCGGCCTGTCCATTACCAAAGGTATAAACTCTTTTCTGACTCATTGTTGTAAAAAAAAGATTGGTTTAAAATAATATTTTTGGTTTATAATTTCTCGTAGCAACAAAGTTAAGGATATTTTTTCATTCCACAAAGCGATTATGTTTTTTTTACATCAAAATGTATTTTTTCTTGCCTTTTCCTCGCATGTGAATTAAATATTGTGTAATTTTGCAGAAATTATCGTAATTTGGGTTAGTTTGTTTTATGAGCCGAAAGAAAAAAGAACTTCCGTTGCTGGAAAATATAGAAATAACTGATGTTGCTGCTGAGGGCAAGGCCTTGGTACGTGTAGACGACCTTGTAGTATTTGTACCCTTTGTGGTACCTGGAGATATTGTTGACCTACAACTAACCCGCAAGAAGCACCATTACGCCGAGGCTAAATGTGTACGTATCGTTAAGCCCAGCGAGAAGCGTGCAGTACCTTTCTGTCCTCATTTCTGCACCTGTGGTGGATGCAAGTGGCAATGTCTGCCATACGAGGAACAACTCATCTGGAAACAACGTCAGGTGATGGACAACCTCCAGCGTATCGGAAAGGTTGAACTGCCCGAATGCACACCCATTCTGGGTTCTGCCCAGACCACGGAGTACCGTAACAAGCTTGAGTTCGGCTTTGCCAACAAAATATGGCTTACCGAGGAACAACTGCGCAGCAGCGAACAGTTCTCTTCTCCTGGTGATGTGGGTTTCCACACCAGTGGAGCCTTCGACAAGATCCTGCCCATCAACGAATGCCACCTCATGGCACCTGTCAACGACCGTATCAGAAACGACATTCGTCAGTATGCCTACGATCATAACCTTACCTTCTTTGACGCACGAGAGCATACAGGCCTTCTGCGCAATCTTATGATTCGCCTTTCAAACACCGGTGAACTCATGCTCCTTGTTCAACTTTGCATGTTCAATGAAGAGGAAGAGCAACAGGGTAGGGAACTCATGGACTGGATACACCTCTCTTTCCCCGAGATAACCAGTCTGTTGTGGGTTAATAATCAGAAGTTTAATGACACTTTTGGTGATCTTCCTGTTCACCTGCACAGTGGTACCGACCATATCTTCCTCGAGATGGAAGGCTTGCGTTTCAAGGTAGGACCCAAGAGTTTCTATCAGACCAATACCGAACAGGCCTATCAGCTTTATAGCGTGGCACGTGACTTTGCCCAGCTCACAGGCAACGAACTTGTCTATGACCTCTACACCGGCACAGGTACCATTGCCAATTTCGTGGCACGTCAGGCACGTCAAGTCATTGGTATCGAGTATGTCCCAGAAGCTATTGAGGACGCGAAGGTCAATAGTCAGGTCAACAACATAGACAACACGCTCTTCTATGCAGGTGACATGAAGGATATCCTCAACACCCAGTTTATCGAGCAGCATGGACGTCCTGACGTCATCATCACTGACCCCCCACGTGCCGGCATGCACCAGGATGTCATTGACACTATCCTTTTTGCTGCTCCCCAGCGTATTGTCTACGTAAGTTGCAATCCAGCTACACAAGCACGCGATCTGCAACTACTTGACCCTGCATATCGCGTCACACGCATTCGTCCCGTTGATATGTTCCCACACACTCAACACGTTGAGAATGTCGTTCTGCTTGAACGCCGATAAATCGTTAGTTTGAACTTGTAGACTGACTCTGGTTATCATTCTGAACCGGAGTGACTTTGTGACTCTTTCGCTTGAAAAGGTCCGTCCAACGAATAAAGTCCTTCTTAAGCAAAATACCAATGCCCTGTGTAGTAAGGGCAGACTTGGTAAAGTAACGGTCGTTGGTTTCGCTGTATGCCTTCAGAATGAGGTTTCCATTTCTGTTGAGTATCCATTGCAGGTCGAAATCACCAATAAAGTTACTTGCAGCAACAGGGTTGTCACGATATCCGAAATTACCATTTATCAAAAGACGGTTGTTAAGGAGTCTTCCAGAGAGGATTCCCTCTACATCCATGTCGCTCCACCCAGTTTCTCCTGTGGAGAGATTGGCTCCAATATTCCAGTTCTGATTACTTCCCATAATGGATGAGAACATCTGATTCAACTGTCCTGAGAGGGTAGAGGAGAGCAGGGAGTTCATGGCCGTAGAACTCTGTGTCTGCGAACCTGTATAGTCATAGGTATAGAATCTGCCTATACCCAGAAGATAGATGACCTGCAGGTTGCGCTCTTCCTCTGTAGAGATCAAGGAGCGGACCATGCGCAACTCATCCTCATTGACATTGGGTATATCAAAATCAAACGATATACGAGGTGCACCAGCCTTACCACCCAGGTTCATCAGACAGTTGACGCGCACCGTGTTGTTGGAGAATGTACCCCTGGCAGAGAGATCGTTCAGGGAGACTGATGGCACAGTATAGACAGCCTGCAAACCGAGGTCTGCATCAAAAGGATTACCACCAAAGACCAGCGTACCACCCTTGCTGAACTGGAAGTCCTTACGAATGGCATTCTGGATGGACATACGGTAGATGCCATGGTCTACCCTGTATGTGCCATACATACGGAAATTACCTTTATTATAATAGGTGCAACGAAGACGTGAATCGCCAAAGAGTGAGATATAGTCACCTGCTGCAGGATCCATCAATAGTCGCAACTCAGCCTCTGGGGTGATGTCCAGATTAAAATTGATGTACATGTCTCCCGTTGGTTTTTCATTCTGATCGTCATCTTCGTTATTATTATCCTTGGCATCCAAGGGCGAGTCATGATCAACAAAAGTAATAAACTTACTCTGCGTCAAGGTCTTAGGCGAAGCAACCTTGTATATCATTTGTGTACCTTCAGTAGGACGGGCATCAATCTCAATATTGGTTACACCTGGTCTACCTTTGATGTCAACCTTACCACTACCGTTTACAACACCACAGATAGGCATATCGCCAAAGTCGGCAAAGTTGTACACCAAGACATTGTCACCATCAATTGTAAAGTGGTAATTCATATCCCGGAAATGATCGTAGTTGATACGACCGTTGATGGTAGCCTGATGGCCTTCAATACCAGGTCCACCCATAGGGTCATAACCTGTGATATTGTTAAGTATGACTCCATCTGGTCTGACACTTAGGGTCTGATTGACAGCATGATACCTAACACCAATAGAGGGAATGGTCATTGCGGCTTCTTCAACCAAAGCATCACCATCCAGGTTAACATCACCAAAAGTGCCATAGACACGCAGCTTGCCTGTAGCACGTGCCTGCACATCCTCCATTATACCTTCAGTATATCGATTGATAAGGTACATGTTGCCACGTTGGATTTCAAAATTCAGATCCAGCATTTGGTCAGGGTCCTTAATCAAATGGAGCCAACCATTTGCCTTGATCCACGAATTGTTCGCTTCATCCCTTGTAAGCACCTCCAGGTCAAGATTTCCCGGTTTAACACCCCAATGAAGTTTTGCGGTACAGAAACCCAAGTCACCTTTATTTAAATATACATGGGGAACAGTGATATCTCCATGAGCTTCTGCCTGATCAAACAAGTGAATGCCATACAAATGACCCGACACCAATCCTCCCATGTGGATGGGCTTGACATGCATAAAATCGAAGATGTAACCCAACTCTATTCCCTGCAAGTCAATGAACAGACTGTCACTCGCACTCTTGGATGCCTTTCCGTTGATGGTAAGCCATCTGTTATCGTCTTCCATCTGAACACGGAAATCCTTGATATTCAACACTCCATCATTAAAGGCTATTTTGGCCGGCTGAATATTCCATAGTGTATCACTCACCTGGAAACTTGTAGGAAGGACTTCTCCATCAATGGATATTTTGCTACCCTCACGAAGCAACTTTCCCTGCAAGGCAATGGTGCCCTTGGTGACATGCTCCAGATGGTCATCCCAATTGAATTGCGTGGTAAGAACTTCTTCCTTTGCATCAACTCTGAATGAGAAATCAACAGGATTGTTCTTTATTTGTTTGGCAATGGAGAATCTCGTCGTCATGTCATCATTCTGACTTCGCGTTGACAAACTCAGATTTAGAATTTCCTGATCACCATAGGTTAGACTTGGTGTGCTGGCCTCTATGTCAATGATTCTATGTCTAGAGTCAATTTCTGCATCCAGTTTGAATGGCCCGTCCTTGAACCGCAATGGAACATTGGCAAATCTCTCAAGAGGGGTGAGGTCGGTTATCTTAACACCGATATTTGCCTGACACTCTTCATGTTGAGTTGCTGGTGCCTTTACAACGCTGGGTATCCAGTGGTGTACAGTCTGTTGTGCAAATGAAATCAGGTCCTTCCATTCAAAGTTACCATCTACAATAGTAGAGAGGTAAGGACTAGTAAGAGCAATGTGACGATTGTTGTCATCCACTTTGCTAATTAACTGTATGCTGGATAAAGTGTAATCGCCATTATCGTCAGTCAGTATGACATGAGGTATGGAAATGTCACCTTTTATGTTCTCTACCTTGTCACCTGCTATGTCTACCCCGATTTTGGTACGCAAATCCGTGAGACCTTCTTTCGTTATGTTCATGTCCTGAAGTCGGAGATGCAGAACATCCAATACACCTTGCAGGGAATAATCGTTCTGGGCAATTTTGGCATTACCCTGGAAATTAAGACTCAGAGCAGGGTCTCTTGCATCAATAGCCAAGAGACAGTTCTCGCCATTGCGATTCAAGGATAGAGAAATGTTGTGATAGGCATACCTCTTGATTACGGCTTCTTTCACTTCTATCTTCGCACTACCACTTGGCAATTTGCTCAGAACGGACTTTGTACCCGTAGAAAGATTAGAAATGGGTAAGGTCAAATCTGCATCAGCGGAAAAAGCTATATGGTCAACTAATGCTGTTGAATCCTTGACAGCATTGACATTCAGAGCAGACAACAGTTTGCCAAGTTTGAACTGATCTGTCTGAACATTGCCGTTCAAATGATTATTGTCATAACAAGCATTAATATTGACATTCCCAAGGTTAGTTGAGATCTCAGTATCAGCAACATATTTAGATTTTTCTTTGTTAAAACTACCTTCAACCGTGGTTTGTCCCAGCACATCTATGACGTCACTGGCCTGTTTGGGGAATGAAGTAAGGAAGGGCTTGATATGCTCAACAACCTGAGGTGAACAAGATAGAAGTTTTACTTTAACGTCAAAGTCAGGAATACTGTCTTTCAGATTATTAATCTCAATAAAAGGCAGTTCAGAAACGAGTGACTCATCCGTAGAGGACAACACGAAATCACTGATTTGAACGGATGTGGTGTCTGCCACAAAAGACAAGCGAGTATCTAAAGAGATATCCGTCTCATCCAGCTTGGGCAGAAACGCCTTTGCATCAGAAGGCACTAAATGTGCCTGTACGCTTCCTTCTCCCTTAATTTTTGACAAGTCAAATGTCATGGAAGGAATGGTAATATCGCTATTTGCAGTGTTTAATATAAAACTGCCTATATTTAGAATGTCGTATTTCTTTTTAATCTTGGCCTCTAAATGCTTGACAAGAAATCCCGACTGCTCCTGACAACTAAACTTTCTGATTGATACGGACAATGAGTCATCGTTCAGATGGTCTAACTGAGCAGAAATACTGAGTTCCTGTATCTTGACATGATTCTTGTTGAACACACCAGGTGTCTCTGGCTCCCAAAGTTTATCAAAGGAGACAGATGTATGGCGAACTAGAAGACTGCCCACAGAGATGTTGGGCAATGGTTTTTTCTCTTCATCACTCTTGAACGCATCAATTAAAAACTGCAGATTGATGTCGCTTTCAGGGGTAGCCTGGTAAAAGGAGGCGTGAGCACCAAAAAGGATGGCATTGTTGATGTGGATGTCTTTATTCTTGATTAGGGGTAGGATGGAGACTTTTGCACCTGTACGTGCTACCGATATCATTTCCTTGTTCTGCTGGTCCCATATCTTGATGTCATCAATGATGAGACGACCAGTAAGTCCAAGTTGTACACGACCGACTTCCACCCTGGTATGCCCGAGTTTTTCGGACAACACATCAGCTATCTGGCCACCAATCCAGCCTTGGACAAAGGGTAGGGAGATGAGTAAGACAATACCAAGATAGAGTACCAGCAAAATGCCGACAACCCATCTTATTATACCTTTTATTTTACTCATCATTTTTCCTTTATCAATATTCTTTTAAGGCGGTTTCTGAAAAACAGCTACTGATATATTGTTTATAACAAATACAAAATTAATGCTTTATTTTGAAATTTCTGTAATTCGTCGGTTTACTTTTAATTTTTTTTTGTAATTTTGTGGCAAAATTGTGCGCGTTATGTGCGTGTGTGCATACAACGAGCATATAATTAATGAGAAAACAACCAATATTATTAATTCCAAAATATGGCTAAAGTAATCAAATTACGAAAAGGTCTTGATGTAAACCTGAAAGGCAAAGCTGCTTTGGAAACACTGACAGTAGCGTGTCCCGGTGAATATGCACTGGTACCCGATGACTTTGTTGGTGTTAAGCCCAAAGTGGTTGTCAAGGAAGGTGACAGCGTTAAGGCTGGTGATGCTTTGTTTGTAGACAAATTGCATCCCGAAGTGAAGTTTGTGAGCCCCGTAAGTGGTACTGTAAGCCTCGTGGAGCGCGGTGACCGTCGTAAGTTGCTGAGCGTTCGCGTAAAGGCAGACCAGAATCAGGAGGCACGCGAGTTTGACGTAAAAGGCAATGTTAAGGAAGTTTTGCTGAAGAGTGGTATGTTTGCCTTCTTCCGCAGTCGTCCTTACGATGTTGTTGCAAATCCCGACGAGCAGCCTAAGGCTATCTTCGTCACTGCATTCAACAGCATGCCCCTGAGTCAGGACTTCGACTACATTCTGAAGGGACAGGAGAAGGAGTTCCAGGCTGGTATCAGCGCATTGAGCAAGATTGCCAAGGTGGAACTGGGTGTAAGCGTAAAGCAGACCAACGATGCATTGAAGAATGCAAAGGACTGCAACGTAACCCTTTATGACGGTCCTGCACCTGCTGGTAATGTAGGTGTACAGATCAACCAGATCTCTCCCATCAACAAGGGCGAGGTGGTATGGACATTGAGTGGTGAGGAGGTAATCTTCATCGGTCGTCTGATGACCACAGGTAAGGTTGACCTTACACGTACCATTGCTCTTGCTGGCAGCGAGGTACAGACTCCCAAGTACTTCAAGGTAAAGGTAGGTCAGCAGTTGACAACCTTGTTGAACGGTCAGCTGGATCAGAGCAAGAGCCTTCGTATCATCAATGGTAATGTGATGACAGGTTTCAAGACCTGCAAGGAAGGTTATCTGGCAGCACATGCTACCGAGGTTAATGTGATCCCCGAAGGTAACGACGTTGATGAGTTCATGGGTTGGATCAATCCTCTTCGTACCAAGGAGTTCAGTACCAGTCGTAGCTACTGGAGCTGGCTTTGCCCCAAGAAGGAGTACGCTCTGGATGCCCGTGTGAAGGGTAGTGAGCGTCACATGATCGTTGGTGGCGAGTACGACAAGGTTTTCCCCATGGATATCTACGCAGGTTATCTCGTAAAGGCCATCATCACTGGTGACATCGATCGCCAGGAGGCTCTGGGTATTTACGAGGTTGCTCCCGAGGACTTTGCTATCGCTGAGTTTATTGACAGCTCTAAGCTGGAGTTGCAGCGCATCGTTCGCGAGGGTCTGAACATCCTACGTCGTGAGAACGCTTAATATACCTTATTATATAATAAAAGGTTAACAGTTTAACAGTATAATAGATTTAAAGATATATGAAAGCGTTAAAGAAATTATTCGATAATATGCGCCCTTCCTTCGAGGAAGGAGGTAAGTTGCATGCTTTCCGCAGCCTCTACGAAGGTTTTGAGAGTTTTGCATTCGTACCTAATACAACAAGCCGTCAGGGCAGCGTGAACATTCACGATGCTTTCGACAGCAAGCGTTTGATGAGCTTCGTGGTAATCGCTTTGATTCCCGCCCTGCTCTTTGGTTGCTATAACATTGGTTATCAGAATGCCTTGGCAGCAGGTGTTGAGTGCCCTTGCAGCGAAGGTGTATTCAGTTTGTTCCTCTATGGTTTCCTGGCCATGCTTCCCAAGCTGATTGTCAGCTACGTAGTAGGTCTGGGTATTGAGTTCACCGTAGCTCAGTGGAAGAAGGAAGAGATCGCTGAGGGTTACCTTGTCAGCGGTATCATCATTCCCCTGATTATCCCCGTAAACACTCCTCTCTGGATGCTCGCTATTGCAGTTGCATTCAGCGTAATCTTTGCAAAGGAGATCTTCGGCGGTACCGGTATGAACATCTTCAACGTAGCCTTGATTACCCGTGCATTCCTGTTCTTCAGCTATCCCAGCATGATGACTGGTGATGACAACGTATGGGTAGCTCAGGATACTATCCTTGGTCTGGGTTATGCAGTACCTGACACCTACACCGCTGCTACTCCTCTTGGAGCTGCTGTTGCTGAGGGTTTTGCAGGCTTTGACTGCTCTACCATCAAGGCTGCTATCATCGGTTTGATTCCTGGTTCAATGGGTGAGACCAGCGTTATCGCTATTGGTCTTGGTGCATTGATTCTGCTCTACACCGGTGTAGCAAGTTGGAAGACCATGCTGAGCGTATTCGTTGGTGGTGCAGCTACTGGTTACCTGATGCAGGCACTTGGTCTGACTCAGATTCAGTGGTATGAGCACCTCGTACTGGGTGGTTTTGCCTTCGGTGCTGTCTTCATGGCTACTGATCCTGTAACCTCAGCCCGTACCGAGTGTGGTAAGTATATCTATGGCTTTATGATTGGTCTCGTAGCAGTATTGGTACGTGTCATGAACCCCGGTTATCCCGAAGGTATGATGCTCGCTATCCTGCTCATGAACCTGTTTGCTCCACTGATCGACTACTTCTTCGTTCAGAGCAATATCAACAAGCGTTTGAACCGTGCTAAAAAATAAGGAGGAATAAGATATGGCAAAGAAATTTAAGTGTAATGTCTGTGGACAGACATTCGAGGCTGAGAGTATGCCTGATAAGTGTCCTATCTGTACTGCTCCTGCATCAGAGATCGTTGAGGAGGCAGCTCCTGCTGCAGCTGGCGAGGCTAAGCCTAAGAAGAAGGGACTGGACACTAACAGCAATGTATATACCATTATATATGCTGCTGTAATGGTTGTTATCGTTGCCTTCCTGCTGGCTTTCGTAAGCGATGCGCTGAAGCCTACTCAGGATGCTAACGTACTTCGTGATACCAAGAATCAGATTCTGACTTCGCTGAACATCGAAGGTCTCACAGGTGAGGCTGTTGATGCAAAGTATGCTGAGGTTATCACAGACACCATGGAGTGCAACGAGAAGGAGTTCTATGTAGCAAACGTAGACGGTGCCGTTAAATATGTTCTGCCCGTTAAGGGTCGTGGTCTCTGGGGTGGCCTTTGGGGTTACATCGCAGTAGATGAGAACAAGACTACCGTCTTCGGTACATATTTCAGTCATGAGAGCGAGACTGCAGGTCTTGGTGCTCGTATCAACGAGCGTTGGTTCCAGCAGCAGTTCAATGGCAAGCCCATCTTTGACGAGGCTGGCAACGTTGCTCTGACCGTGGTTAAGCAGGGTGCTGCCACACAACCCACAGAGGTTGATGGTGTGACTGGTGCTACCTTGACCAGCAAGGGTGTAGGTGCAATGGTTACCGAGGGTCTGGCTGCTTACCAGGAGTTCCTGGGTGTAGCTGAGCAGGCTGAAGAGATGGATTGCTGCAAGGCAAAGAAGGCTCACTGCGGTGAGGGTGGCTGCGGCATGCACGAGGGTTGCCCCGGTGAGGGTGGCTGCGGTATGCACGAAGGTTGCCCCAAAGCTGAGGGTGGCTGCGGTATGCACGAAGGTTGCCCCAAGGCTGAAGGTGAGTGTGGTATGCACGAGGGTTGTCCCAAGGGCGAAGGCCACTGCCAGAAGGCTGAAGGTGAGTGCTGCAAAAATAAGTCTAACAATTAATCTTTGGAGGAACAGAATATGAGTAAATTGTTTTCTAAGGAGAACCGTGAAGCATTGACTGGCCCACTGAACTTGAACAACCCTGTTGCTGTTCAGGTATTGGGTATCTGCTCTGCACTGGCTGTTACCTCCCAGTTGGAGCCTGCCATTGTGATGGGTCTTAGTGTGACCGTCATCACGGCTTTCGCTAACGTGATTATTTCATTGCTCCGCAAGACCATCCCCAACCGTATCCGTATCATCGTTCAGTTGGTGGTTGTTGCTGCGCTGGTAACTATCGTAAGTCAGGTGCTTAAGGCATTTGCATACGATGTGAGCGTTGCGCTGAGTGTCTATGTCGGTCTGATTATTACCAACTGTATCCTGATGGG
>DCIS01000095.1:13184-13782 GCA_002317475.1 Prevotellaceae bacterium UBA1720
GTTCCCGAAAGCTGGTACGTAGAGAATGGTGGCTGGTACATGAACAATGGTATGATGGTCATGCCTGCTATGAGTTTGATAATCGTAGGTTGTGTAATCTGGGCTCACCGCTCAATTAATAAGGAGGCTAAGTAATTATGGAACATATGATTAGTTTGTTTGTCCGCTCTATCTTTGTGGACAACATGATTTTCGCTTTCTTCTTGGGTATGTGCTCTTACTTGGCAGTATCTAAGAATGTAAAGACTGCACTGGGTCTGGGTGTTGCCGTAACCTTCGTGTTGCTGGTTACTGTACCCGTTGACTACGCATTGCAAACCTACATCCTGGGTCCTGATGCCCTGGTTGAGGGTGTTGACCTCACCTTCCTGGCATTCATCCTTTTCATCGCCGTTATTGCCGGTATCGTTCAGTTGGTTGAGATGATCGTAGAGCGCTTCAGCCCCTCGCTGTATGCTTCTCTGGGTATCTTCCTTCCCCTGATTGCTGTAAACTGCGCCATCATGGGTGCTTCTCTGTTCATGCAGCAGCGTGTACAGATGGATCCCGAGACAAGCAGTCAGGCAATTGCTGGTTTTGGTGATGCTATCGCTTACGC
>DCIS01000095.1:13855-15054 GCA_002317475.1 Prevotellaceae bacterium UBA1720
GAGAAGATGGCCTACACAGATGTTCCCAAGCCCCTCCAGGGTCTGGGTATCACCTTCATTACTGTAGGTCTTATGGCTTTGGCATTCATGTGCTTCAGTGGTTTGAAAATCTAAAAACAGGAGGAATATACAATGAATACAAATCTGATTATTGCTAGCATTGCAGTATTCCTGGTAATCATCCTCGTTTTGGTTATCATCCTGCTTGTAGCAAAGAATTATTTGTCACCCAGTGGCAATGTGACTATTACAATTAACGGCAAGGACAAGGTCTCTGTAGGTCAGGGTGCTTCTCTGCTTGCTACCATGGCCCAGGAGGGTATCTTCCTTCCCAGTGCCTGTGGTGGTAAGGGTTCTTGCGGTCAGTGTAAACTCCAGGTACCTGAAGGTGGTGGTGAGATCCTCGACTCAGAGAAGGGTCACTTCACTCGTAAGCAGGTTAAGGAGAACTGGCGCCTTGGTTGCCAGTGTAAGGTAAAGAGCGACATGTCAATCAAGGTTGACGACTCTGTAATGGGTGTTAAGGAATGGGAGTGCACCGTTATTGGCAACAAGAACGTGGCAACCTTCATCAAGGAGTACAAGGTGGCTCTGCCTCCAGGCGAGCACATGGACTTCGAGCCCGGTTCTTACGCTCAGATCAAGATTCCTGCATTCGATTGCATCGATTACGACAAGGACTTCGACAAGTCTTTGATTGGCGATACTTACCTGCCCGCATGGGAGAAGTTCGGTCTCTTCCCCTTGAAGTGTACCAACCCCACAGCTACCATCCGTGCATACTCTATGGCCAACTATCCCGACGAGGGCGATATCATTACCTTGAACGTACGTATCGCTACTCCTCCTTTCAAGCCAAAGGATCAGGGTCCTGGTTTCATGGAGGTAAATCCTGGTATCGCATCTTCTTACATCTTCAGCCTGAAGCCAGGCGACAAGGTTACCATGTCAGGTCCTTACGGAGAGTTCCGTCCCGAGTACGGTACTGGTCGTGAGATGATCTGGGTTGGTGGTGGTGCCGGTATGGCTCCTCTGCGTGCACAGATTATGCACATGCTGAAGGGTCATGGCATTAAGCCCGAGGATCGTGCTCGCGAGATGCACTACTTCTATGGTGCACGTGCATTGGAGGAGATCCCCTTCCTCGACGACTTCCTGCAGCTGGAGAAGGACTTCCCCAACTTCCACTTCCACCTCGC
>DCIS01000095.1:15066-31380 GCA_002317475.1 Prevotellaceae bacterium UBA1720
ACCTCGCTTTGGACCGTCCCGATCCCAAGGCAGATGCAGCTGGAATCGCTTATACCGCAGGTTTCGTAGCACCAGTAATGGGCGATACCTACCTGAAGCAGCATGAGTCTCCCGAGGATTGCGAGTACTACCTCTGTGGTCCTCCAATGATGGCCAAGACCGTTCTCGACCTGCTGCATAGCCTCGGTGTTGAGGATGATATGATTCGCTTCGACAATTTTGGAGGTTAATAAATAAAAAAGGGATATACTTTTGCGAGTATGTCCCTTTTTTTATATACTTTTGTACTATGAATCCTTTATCTCTTATCCATAAATATTATGCTGACCAACCCGAGTTGGAGGCACTTTTGATTCGTCATTCACGTCAAGTAGCTGGAAGAGCCTTAACTATTGCTCTTGCTCATCCTGAATGGAGTGTAGACCTGCAATTTCTGTATGAGGCAGCTATGCTTCATGATATTGGCATCATCAAGACGGATGCAGATGGCATCTTGTGTAAGGGTACAGCACCATACATCTGTCATGGTCAGTTGGGGGCAGAGATGCTACGTGAAGAAGGTTTGGAGAGGCATGCCCGTGTGGCAGAACGCCATACTGGCACAGGACTTACAGCTAAGCAGATAGAGGAGTGCCATTTACCCCTTCCCATAAAGGATTTTGTGCCCGAAACACTGGAAGAGAAGATTATTTGCTATGCTGACAAGTTCTATAGTAAATCAAGTCCAGAAATCGAGAAGACACCCGAGAAAGCGTTGAAATCCCTCATGAAATTCGGTGAGGAAGGTGTACAAGTATTTACTTCTTGGATTGAAATGTTCGAAAAGTAAGAGGGTATGTTAGGTTTAGTGGTGTTTTCTTCACATTGAGTGAACGTACTGACAACGTATAAACAACGTATAAACAACGTACGTTTACGTAGGCTGTACGTAGGTTTTACGGTGTCTGTACGTAAAAACAAGATACAACATCCTATGACAGGTCAGAGAACTATGCTAACCTAACTAACTAACAAATTCTAAAAAAAAATTTTATTTCTATATATATTTGTATGTCAGTTCTCCACAATGAGTCCTTATCGTCTCCTTATTATATTCCAATAAAAAATAGCAATTTGTTAGTTAGTTAGGTTAGTTGGTTAGGTTGTTCCGGGTTGAGAGTGCTTTCTGGTATAACTAACCTAACTAACTAACAAATTATGGTATTCATTACATTACTAGCCCATACTTATTGAAGAACCTCATTGTCTATCCAAAATTTGCTCCCAGGCTCCCATTACCATCGTTTTAACCTTTTTTCAGTTGTAATCTCCGTGATTCTCGTATTTTTTGTGTAACTTTGCATGTTAATATGACTATGTCATATAGTTTGTGAGGTTTAGCCTCATCGCGAATGACGAATATAACACAATAGTATTGAAGCACAGTAGTCCTATATATCTTCTTGTCTGCATGGCGATTATTGCCGTGCTAATGGCTTGTTCGCCTCAAGGTAAACAAGGAGAAAGGGAGGGTGCATCATCATCCCAAACCACCTCCATGCCTGCAGCAGCTGCTCGTCGTGCAGGTTTAGGGAAGACCAATATTGCCAATACACTCATCAAGGATAGCCTACAAACTGCTCAAGACAAGCAAACGGGTTTGTCTGATTCATTATCCAATGAAGGTTCCTCAGAATCATTGATTGACTCAATCCAAAAAGACAGCAGTATCATTAACGCTATTGATTCTGTTGCGAATCAGGTAAAACAGTTGACTGTTGATAGCGTGCTTAACTCTGTTGACGAGGATAGTATCCGTAAATTGCTTCTTTCGCAGCAGGTTATTGAGGTTTTGCCTGACAGCACCAAGAAGGAAGAAAAGAAGGACACCATACAGCGTAGTAAAAGTGCCCTGGATGAGCCTGTTCAGTTTAGCGCACAGGATTCACTTACCTATGATTTCACTTCGGGACGTGCCAATTTCTATGGTGACAGCAAACTGAACTACATGAACATGGAGTTGCAATCTGATTTCATCACCATGTCTCTGGACAGTAGTCTTGTTCATGCAAACAGTAGAACTGACGAAGAAGGCAAGGAGGTTGGCAAGCCTGTTTTCAAGATGGGATCAGATGAATATGAGCCTGATAGCATCAGTTATAACTTCAAGTCCGGCAAGGCTTTCATCAGCAATGTTTATACCGAGCAGGGTGAAGGCTTCCTGATCAGCAATCTGAGCAAGCGAGACAGTACTGGTGTCACCTATTTTGCAGATGGCAAGTACACCACTTGTGATGCCAAGCATCCTCACTTCTATCTGAAACTGACTCGTGGAAAGATGCGTCCTGATGAAGACGTGGTGTTTGGTCCTGCATACCTCGTTGTCGAGGATGTTCCTCTGCCTCTTGCCATTCCATACGGATTCTTCCCTTTCACAAAGAGTTACAGCAGCGGTTTTATCATGCCTACTTATGGCGATGAGACCAATCGCGGTTTCTACCTTCGTGATGGTGGTTACTATCTGGCCTTCAACGACAAGATTGACATGAAGGTGTTGGGTGAGGTCTACACGAAAGGTTCCTGGGGCTTGTCTGTCAACTCGAATTACAAGAAGCGCTATAAGTTTAATGGTAATTTCCTTGTAAGCTATCAGAACACCACTGAAGGCGAGAAGAAAATGCCCGATTATAGTGTCTCGAAGAGTTTCAAGGTGACATGGTCACACAGACAGGATTCGAAAGCCAATCCTGCCCAATCATTCTCTGCAAGCGTGAACTTTGCAACAAGTAGCTACGAGAAGAACAACCTGACATCCATGTACAATCCTGAGAGTCTGACTCAAAGTACACGTACCAGTAGTGTCAGCTATTCGCGTACCATCAGCAGCATTGGACTTACGCTCTCCAGCACGTTCAATCTGGCTCAGAATATGCGCGACAGTACCTTGTCCGTCACACTGCCCTCATTGAACATCAGCCTTCAGCGTTTCTATCCTTTCAAGAGAAAGAAGATGGCAGGTGCTGAGCGCTGGTATGAGAAGATTGCGCTGAGCTATACTGGTACTCTGTCAAACAGCATTACGTCGAAGGAAAGCGAAATCCTTCAAAAGAGCCTCATCAAGGACTGGAAGAATGGCATGAGACATCAGATTCCTGTAAGTGCATCATTCACCGTGGCCAACTATATCAACATCACGCCTTCTTTCAATCTTACAGACCGCACCTATACCAACAAGATCATGCAGTCGTGGAACGCTGACAGGCAGATGGTACAGCGTGATACCCTGTATGGTTTCTACAATGTGTATAACTATAATATGAGTGTCTCTGCCAATACCAAGTTATATGGTATGTATACGCCTTTACCTTGGTTTGGAGGAAAGAAGATACAGGCTATTCGCCATGTCTTCACGCCATCAGTCAGCTTCAGCTATGCTCCCGATTTTGGAGCAGCACGCTATGGATACTGGGAGACATACACTTATACAGACAAGAATGGTGACGTAAAATCAGTAACCTATTCTCCCTATTCCAGTGGTATGTACGGTACTGTCTCGCAGGGTAAGACAGGTAGCGTCTCAATGGATGTATCGAATAACGTAGAGATGAAAATCCGTACTGACAAGGACAGTACAGGCTATAAGAAGATCAGTCTGATTGACGAATTAGGTGCCAGCCTTAGCTATAACATGGCAGCAAAGTCTCGTCCATGGAGTGACCTGAGCATGCGTATACGTTTGAAGTTGACCAAGAGCTACACCTTCTCTCTGAATGCGCAGTTTGCTACTTATGCATACGAATTTAATGATGCGGGGAAGGTCATCCTGAGTGATCATACAGAATGGTCGAAGGGCCGTTTTGGACGTTTCCAGGGTATGTCTCAGAACTTCTCGTATACCTTCAACAACCAGACTTTCAAGAAATGGTTTGGCAAGAAGGAAGACTCATCACGTGGTGGAAACAAGAATAATGGCAATGATGACGATGTTGAGGATGAAGATGAGACGGATCCCGAAATGCAAAATGTTGACCCTGAACGTGCCAAGGCAAAGAACTCTACAGACAAGAATAACAGTTCGCTTGATGCAGATGGTTATGTGAAGTTCACTCTGCCATGGAGTTTCTCAGTAAGCTACGGTGTTTCTATGCGTGAGAATACAGGTGGAAAGATCAACGAGAAGCGAATGCGTTATCCCTATAAGTTGACTCACAACATGAACTTCTCTGGTAATGTACGTATTGCAGAAGGTTGGAACATCAACTTCTCATCTGGCTGGGATTTCAACTATCATAAGTTGAGTATGACAACAGCATCTTTGAGCAGAGATCTTCACTGCTTCTCTATGTCATGCTCTATGGTAATAAGCCCATATCGCAGTTTTAACTTCACCTTCGCATGTAACGCAAGTACCCTTGCCGATGCTCTGAGATGGAAGAAGCAGAGTAGTTACAGTTCGAATATTGATTGGTACTAGGAATACCTATAACCACCTAGGTGCCCAATTATTTCCTTGCTGTATAAAGTGTAGTTATTCCGAAAGTAAGTGTGTTGAATTTGGCATCCTTGAATCCTGCTGCTTCAAGATGTGAAACCATTTCTTCACCCCAGATAAAGTTCTTCACGCTTCTATTCAAATAACTGTATGCTGCCTGATCCTTGCTAAAAATACGCCCAACAAAGGGCATGATGTTGTTAAAATAGAAGTTATAAAACAGGCGTATGATGGGATTGGTAGGATAAGAAAACTCCAGAATAATCAGTTGACCACCAGGTTTCATTACCCTGAACATCTCACCAAGTCCCTCGTCCAGATTGGCAAAGTTTCGTACACCATAGGCACAAGTGACAGCATCAAAAGCATCGCCATTATATGGCATCTCTTGGGCACTGCCCAAATCAAACCTTACCTTCTCTGCATATCCTTTCTCCGCAACCTTCTGCTCTCCAATCTTCATCATCTCTGCAGAAAGGTCCAGTCCTACAACCGTGTTGGCTTTCTTGCGAGAGAGCATCTCAAGGGTCAAATCCGCAGTACCTATGGCAACATCCAAAACCTTCTGGCTCGGTACCAGGCTCTTAATGGCCTTACGGCGCCAATACTTATCGATATTCAACGACAGAATATGATTGAGCTGGTCATAAGTTCCAGCAATACCATCAAATAGGTGACCAATATTCTTCTTTTCTTCCATGTGTTATTCCTCAGGTCTTTCTTCTGGATGCTCCTGATAATATTTATCCCACTCTTTTAGCGTTGCTTCCCAATCAACCACTTCTTCTGTTGTTTCAGCATTTTCTGCTGCTAGTTGTGCGTCTCGTTCACGATCACGTGCACGCTTGGCCTTCATGTCTTCAATAGTAGCATCGTCGAGTATAAGAATTCTGCCACGACGAATACATTCCTGCAGTTCATCGTAACCAAATGCCTGACCCTGAATATTGAAGTCAGAAATGTTGAATTCGAAATTTACACGCAGTTGGTGGCGTATTTCTTTTTGCTGAAAACGAGTACCTGCACATTTGCGCTTGAGCAATTTTCCAATGATTTCAACTTCGCGTGCCGAGAATTTGTTTCTTCCCATAATTGCTATTATAGTTTTGAGAGAAAACGCTCTTTGTCGACAATGAAACGGAGGTGATCCGCTTCCCCGATAATGCCCTGCTTATCCTCTGCAACGATGTGGAAATATAGTTTTCTTCCTTCCTCTTTTACCAATTCTGCTGTGGCAGTAATGGTATCACCAAGTGGAGTGGGGTGGAGATGAGAACTGGAAATCTGCCCTCCCACGGTAGAACTACCTTCTGGTAATTGAGGTGCTACAGCCAACATGGCAGCATTCTCCATCAACGCCATCATGGCAGGTGTACCAAGTACTGGAAGATCACCACTGCCTACATTCATGGCAAGATGCCGCTCTTCAACAGTCATCTGACTGGTGTGCTTTGCTAATTCTATATTCATAATTCTGATGCAGGGACTTCCTGAACTTTGCCATTACGTTTAATTACCAACGAATATCCTTCGTGCTTTGCACGTTCCACAAGACGAGTCTGAGCTAGAAGGATACCTTTGTCTATACGACGCTGGAGCTCCATTATTTCTTTTTCACTCATGATTGTTCCTCCTCGACTTTTTGTTCATAATACTTTTGCTGAAGGCTTTCCCAAACCTGAGCATCTTCCACTTTTGTCTTCGAACCAAGAGAACCACTTGCTAGTTTTACTGCAGGACAACTACTGTTGTCATACAAAGCCCAATGGTCAACAACAGGAATATAAAGATTAAAAAGGTTACTCAGACCTGCACGGTATCTACGGTAGATAACATCAATGGGGATATTGTGACCACCCTGGCTTACACGCTTAGCCACTCTCTTTACAGCCTGTTCAGGTGTTGAAAGAGAGAAGAACAGTAAGGTTACGAAATAACCACGACGCTGAGCTTGCTGAATGAGCTTAACATAAGATCGGGTTGACAAAGTGGTTTCAAATGCAAAGGTTGTACCTTCCTTCAACAGATGAATGACACGGTCTATCATCAGGCGTCCTGCCTGAATGGCTACTCCCTCTGGATTAAAGGGAGAAAGACCTGCTGCAATCTGATCTGCATTGACAAACTCGCGACAGTTTAGCATCTCGGGTAGAACCGTGAAGCTGGCTGTTGTCTTGCCTGCACCATTGCAACCTGCAACGATGTAGAGATGCGGTTTCTTCTTGTCTGACATACGTTATTTATTTCTTTAGGTGGGTTCTATTATTTTGGATTTATTTCCCTAATAAATCTGGACGTAGACGCTTGGTACGTTCCATACTTTGCTGCAATTCCCATTCCTTGATCTTGGCTTCATGTCCCGAAAGTAGTATCTCGGGTACACTTCCCCAATCAGTGCCGTCTACGCCTGTATATTGCGCAGGACGACTGTAAACAGGGGCTGCCAAGAGATTGTCCTGAAAGGAATCCGACAATGCACTTTGCTCATCACCTATTGCTCCAGGTAGGATACGTACAATGGCATCAGTCATAACTGCAGCTGCCAGTTCACCTCCAGTCAGTACGTAATCACCTATAGAGACTTCCTTCGTGATAAGCTGTTCACGTACGCGCCAATCAATGCCTTTATAGTGTCCGCAAAGAATGATGATATTCTCCTTGAGGGACAGTTCGTTGGCCATAGGTTGATCAAACTGTTCTCCGTCAGGTGAAGTAAAGATGATCTCGTCATAATGGCGTTCAGCCTTCAACGCTGATATGCATCGGTCAATAGGCTCACATTGCATCACCATGCCGGCAAATCCACCGAAAGGATAATCATCTACACGTTTCCATTTGTTGGTACTATAGTCTCGGAGATTGTGTACATGAATCTCAACCAGACCCTTTTTCTGTGCACGCCCAAGTATGCTCTCCTGTGTAAAAGGGAGCACTAACTCGGGCAATACTGTGATAATGTCAATTCGCATATATTGAAGCCCCTCTCCCCCCTGCCCCTCCCCCAAATGGGAGGGGAGTGCGGGATGAGGGTGGGGTGTTAGTTGTTAGATGGTTTGTTTTCAAGTCCGTAGTGCTTCTTTTTATCCTCGACCTTTAGAAGATAGGCAAGGATTAGTGCGATTACTCCGAAGACGGCAAAGATACACATAGGAAGGGTATAATTGTACTGAGTTTCCTCAACACCGTTACGGACAATAGTACCATCAATACAGAAACGGTCCAAAACGATACCAATCAATAGAGGGATGAAACCAAGACCAATATTCTGGATCCAGAATGTCAAAGCGTATGAAGATCCTAAGAGTTTCAAGGGAATAATCTTAGGCATACTGGGCCACATGGCTGAGGGAACCAAAGAGAAGGCAACGCCGAGCAATACCATAATGGCAGCTGCAAACCACCAATAATTGAGGATGGGCAGAGCAAAAAGGATGTGAACCAGAATCAGCAATACAGAACCGATCATCATGATTGTAGCCCCCTTGCCTTGCTTGTCGTAAACACGGCCAAAGATAGGTGTCATAATCAAATTACCAAGGGGAATCAACATAACGAGAAGACCAGCCAATGGCATCCTGAAGTCTGAGCCGAATGCAGAGAACTTCACTTCCTGGATGACATTATATTTATTGATCATCAATGAGGTGGCATACTTCATGAAGGGGAATACAGCTGAATAGAAGCAAAGACACAAGAGGGCGATCAACCAGAAGCCCTTGTTTGTCAAAATGTACTTGAGATCACTCACTTTAAACTGGTCTTCACTGGAACTTTCAACAGCAGGCAACTGTTTGTCAAGTTTGCTATCCATGACACAGAATACCATGAATGAAAGGAAACCAACGGTAAGAAGAATCAATGCAACAAATAGAGGGGTTGACATACTAAAACTCTTGGCAAGTCCTGGGCTGATGAGGAATGCAAGGGCGGTGCCAAGTCGTGCAACAGCTACCTGAACACCCATAGCCATGGCGAGTTCGTGACCTGTGAACCATTTCACAATCACCTTGCTGACGGTGATACCACAATTCTCACATCCAACAGCAAAAACTGAATATCCAAGACAAGCCACGAGCACTTGGTGATTCAAACCCAGCATAACAGCCTCACCCCCTGGTGCAATATACTCTACTGAATAATACTTAATACCTGCACCTGCAACCATGAAGAGACATGATACTAGACCGGTGAATCTCACTCCCATCTTGTCAAGGATAATACCTCCGAAAATTAACATACAGAGGAAGACATTGAACCACATGTATGACCAGTTGAATGCACCGAAATCGGATGCACTCCATCCCATTCCGCCATTCTCTATAGACACACCCAACATGTCCATTAATGGTGAAATGGCATCAGTCAGGAAGTATCCCCACATCATGGTAAATGATACGATAAACAGAGCCAACCATCTGGCTGCTTTGCTGTCACTTAATAGTGTTTGAACTTTTTGTGTCATTTGTATTTGTTTTAATTATTTTGATTACATTTTCTATCTCGAACATGACCTGTTCGTTTGTAAACCGCAGGATTCTGTACCCCTTGGCTTCAAGTCTTTTTGTTCGCGCTTCGTCTAAAGTAATTTGCTCTGCGTAATTGTGATAGTACCCATCTACTTCGATGATGATTTCTCTTTCTGGACAATAGAAATCTGCGATAAAATCAAGTATCACACATTGCCTTTTGAATCCTACACCTAATGCTTTTCCTTTTAATTGATTCCAGAGGTAAGATTCAGCATCCGTTGGATTTTCTCTCATCCTTTTAGCGTAACCCTTTAAGAGATTGTACCAATCAGGGTTACTTCTATGAAAATCGTCCATTTTAAATATGGAGGTATTTTTAAGATCCCAATACATTAATGTGTTTCATCGTGCGCGGTAGCTCCCCTCCCATTTGGGGGAGGGTTAGGGAGAGGGGCTTTATTTCAGATACTTATCCAGCCAACGGAAGAATGTACGCTGCCAAAGTATGCCATTCTGAGGCTTCAGCACCCAATGATTTTCGTCTGGGAAGAGGAGAAGCTGGGCATCAATGCCACGCATACGTGCTGCAGAGAATGCACTCTCTGCCTGTGTGTATTCAATACGGAAATCCTTTTGTCCGTGTATGCACAGTATAGGTGTATCCCAGTTCTGTACATAGAGGTGAGGAGAGGTTTCAAAAACCTTCTGACGCATGCCAGCCTCGTCTTTGTACCAGGGTGCACGACCCATATCCCAGTTGGGGAACCACATCTCCTCTGTCTCTACATATTGTTGCTGAGTATTATAGATACCATCGTGGGCAATGAAAGCCTTGAAGCGCTTATCATGATGACCTGCAAGCCAGTATACGCTATAACCGCCAAAACTTGCACCAACACAACCTAAACGGTTCTTGTCCACATAGGGTTCCTTCGAAATATCATCAATAGCAGATAGATAGTCAAGCATACACTGTCCACTGTAATCACCGCTGATCTGCTCCAGCCATTCCATGCCAAAACCAGGAAGACCACGACGGTTTGGCGCAATGATAATATAATCGTTGGCAGCCATGATCTGGAAATTCCAACGATAGCTCCAGAACTGACTTACAGGACTCTGAGGACCACCCTCGCAAAAGAGTAGGGTAGGGTATTTCTTAGAAGCATCAAAGTGACTGGGATAAATCACCCAGCATAGTTCCTGCTTTCCATCTGTGGTATTGACCATACGTTCCTCTACCTTACCTAATGCCAACTGTTTCAGAATATGATCGTTTTCATTGGTTACTCTGCGAACCATTGCATTCTTCACCGAACCATTTTTCATGTCGAATGCCAATGTCAGTGTGTATAGGTCTGCTGGAGCAGAGATGCTGTGACGCTCCACAAGTAACTGCTTGCCATTAGGCATCATCTGCAATGATCCATAATCATAGTCTCCAGAGGTCAGTTTGGTGACATTGCCTTCCAAGTTGGTAAAATAAACCATTGTACGTGCCTGCCAAACACCAATGAAATACAGGGACTTACTATCGTTGCCCCAAGTGAATGCATCTACGCCTGACTCAAACTTCTCTGTTACGTAGTTCTTTTTTGCCGTAGAGAAATCGTAGACACAGAGACGTGTGCGATCACTCTCATAACCATCACGCTCCATGCTCTTCCAAGCTATCATTTTACCGTCAGGAGAGAACTGAGGATCTTGGTCATATCCAGCATTGGCATCTTCACTTGACTTGTTCTTGGCCTGATTAGCAAGGGACACAGTAGCGTCATAAGCAGGTTCAACATACCCAGCAGGTTTGCAGAGATTGGTAGTTGAACCACTTTCTGTATCGTAAAGGAAAATATCACTATCTGTAGATATGGCGTATGCTACTCCGGTTTTCTTGCGACACGTGTAGGCAATCTTCTTACTGTCTGGACTCCAGCAGAATTGCTCCGTACCTCCAAAGGGAAGCATGGGACATTCGTATGGTTCACCGTTTAGCAGATCTTTTGCATTGTTTGATACTCTGTTTCCATCAAAACTAGCCAGGAAGATGTGTGGGATAGAAGTGATGTAGGAATCCCAATGCTTGTAGTTCATGTCATTGATTACCATACCAGTGGCTAATGGCAGGTCCTTCTCCTTGGCTGCAATACTACTGGTAGAAGATACTTCACGGATCAGGATAACCTGTTTCTCATCGGGCGAGAAGAGGAAACCACCAATCTCATCGCCTGAGGTAAGCTGTTTACGCTCACCTCCGTTGAGATTCATGCTCCACAACTGACCACCAGATATGAATGCAATGCGATTACCTCCATCTATAAAGACAGGCTCTACTTCGCTCTTGGTGCCAGTTGTAAGGGCTTTCTGGTTTGACCCGTCAATGTTGCTGATATAGATCACACTACGACTCTTGTTCTGCTCTACGCTATAGTAACTGACGGTATATACCAATTGCTTGCTGTCAGGACTTGCCTGATAGGACCCAACACGTCCCATTGACCAGAGTACCTCTGGGGTCATACGATCACCTTGCAAGTTGGGAAAATGCTTGCCAATAGGGTCTTGTGCCTCCACCTCAGCAGGAGTCGATGTTGCTAATATGGCTGTTGCTGCCATGATTTTCAGTATGTTCATATTCACTTCTTGTTTTTCATCTGACGCATCATTTCCTGCTGCTTCTGCAATGCCTCAAGACGTTGTGCCATGCTACTTGTGTTCTTGGGATCATTTTTGTGCTTATCGCGATATGCTTCCAATTCTGCTAATAGCTTCTTGTCATCAGTTGTCTTGCGAAGGCCCCACATCATCAAAATGGTAATCAGACCGTTGATGAAATAATAATATGTAAGACCGCTGCTATAGTTGTTGAACATGAAGAAGAACATTACGGGCATCAAGTACATCATCCAGCGCATTACCTTCATCTGCTGTTCCTGCTCGCTGCTCATCTGACTGCTTTGCTGCTTCATGCTGATCATGGTGTTAATGATATTAGTGGCAGCAAACAGAACGCAGAAAATGCTGAGGTGGTCACCAATCAACCAGAGATCAGTACCCCAATTGATGATGTCGTCATAGGCAGAGAGATCATCTGCCCAGAGGAAGGACTCGCCACGCAATTGGATAGCTTGTGGCACAAAGTTGAACAATGCCAGGAATATAGGCATCTGTATCAGCATTGGCAGACATCCACCCATTGGGCTCACTCCGTATTGTTGATAAAGGCCCATCATCTCCTGCTGCTTCTTCATAGCATCCTCCTTGTTGGGATACTTCTTGCTCAATTCCTCAACTTTAGGTTTCAGAACTCTCATGCGAGCACTACTCAGGAAACTCTTCTTGGTTGCAGGGTAAACTGCAGCCTTGACAATGAGGGTCAGGAGCAACAAAACAATACCCATAGACAGACCTAAACCTGTGAGCCAGTCAAATATGTTAAGTACAAACCAACGGTTGATCCATCTCAGCAGAGGCCAACCCAGATCAACCAACTCTTCCAGTTCAAGATCAGTCTTTATCGTACCAAGGTCATTTGTAGCTTGTAACAGATGGAAGTCATTAGGACCCATATACATCTGCATGTGTGTTGCCTCCTTGCCTGTTGGGTCAAGCTTTGTGGTCATCATAGCCTTGTAGTATTTCAAGGTCTTGGTGTTCTTGGTCAGCACCTCGCTTGAGAAACTTGCTTTATTGAAGTCCTCGTGACCAATCAATACACAACTAAAGAACTGATTCTTGAAGGCAACCCAGTCAATGGCATATTCAGGCTCCTCCTTATCATTGCTGTTAGCACTCAGGTCATCAGTATCATCACCTTTCTCACGCCATTGCAGGTAAGAGTATCTGTTTTCAAAATCAAAACCCTTCTCTTGTTGACGACATGAGTCTGTCCAGAGAATGTTGATTTTATCACTATTGGTACTGAGATATTTACCCATGTTTTCAGCCTTGATATTGAAATCGAGCATATAGCTGTCTTTCAATAGGCGATAGTCAACGATCAACTTACCACCATCAGGTGCAGCGATTTGCATGGTGACGGTGCTGTCTGTCTGTTCCACAGCATCCCACACATAATCAGAACTGCTGAAAATTTCATTCTTACCATCAATGGTGAATGACATCTGTGATGTTTCGGGAGTAAGCAATTTTACCTGTTTGCCTTGCTGATCCTTGAATTTGCCTTCAAGCTCTACAAAGGAAACGGTTGCACCCTTAGTGTTGATACCAACCTTTACCTTGTCGTTCTTCAGGTAAACCTGACTTCCTTCACCATTACTATATGCAAAGAAGCATTTCGATGAATCAACCGTAGCAATCAAACTTTCTGCCTCAGCTTTTGCGGCTTTCTCTTCTTGCTTCTTCTTTGCTGCAGCAGCCTTTGCCTGCATCTCTTTCTGCTGCTTCTCGTAAGCAGCTTTCTCCTCTGCACTGGGTTGACTGAGGTAAGTAGCACCAATCAGTACACCTGCAATCAGTACAAATCCTGTGACTGTGTTTTTGTCCATTACTTATTGTTTTAATTGTTTTTATTCTAGTTCATATTCTATACACATACGCGTGCGCATGAGTATGAGTTTGCAAAAATACAAAAAAAAACTTAAAAACTCCCCACCTTGACTCAAAAATCCGTATCTTTGTGCTGAAAAATGAAAAAGATGAAAAAGATAACGATACTTTTTGCTCTTGCTTTTGCTTACACAACTATGGCTATGCCCATAACAAGGAAGGAAGGTAAAACGCAAACAAAAGCACAAATATCTGAGGATGAAGTACAAGACTCAGTACAATACTTCAAGACATTTGCAGACTCCTTGCAGAAACTTATTGATACGTACAAAAGTGCCGACAATGATAACGTGAATAGTGGATTGACAACCAATATAAGTCCCTATTTCTATCAGCTGATTACACCCGGTACTTTCTATCTGCAACCTATTCGTCAGATACTAACACCCAATTGGAAAGTCGAGAATGACAGAGAGGAGAATATTGTCTCAAGCGAGACATTGACTGATGCCGAATTATCACGACTATACTATTCACATCAGGCATTAGGTTCAATGTACACCTTCTATCCATCATTGATATCTGTCACAGAAGATCAGTTGACTACTGATGGTAAGGTCGTAAACGACGTGGATGTGCCTATTAAATACGAAAAAAACGAACAAGTTGATTATTCACTTGCAGAGCTTGAACAAGAAGAAGTAGGGCAGGTTGATGCCATTGTCAGAAAGCCTAATTTCTGGACTCTAAAGGGTAGCAATTCACTGGATCTTACACAGAACTATGCCACAGACAACTGGTTTCAAGGTAAAGCGAATCATTACAATGTACAAGGTATAATTGCAGTTGAAGCAAATTTCAACAACAAACGGAAGATTCAATGGGATAATCGCTTGGACTTACAACTAGGATTTCAGACCAATCAGGATAATGAGTATCAAAAGTTCAAACCAACTAATAATCTTGTTCGTATCAACACAAAATTAGGTATCAAAGCAGCCAAGAATTGGAATTATGCACTTAGTGTAAAGGCTGAAAGTCAGTTGGTTCCAAATAATAATTATGACAAGAATGGCAACAAATCCTGCATTACTGATTTCTTGTCTCCGCTGAATGTTGACGTAGCACTTGGTATTGACTGGAAATGGAATCTCAAGCGTTTCTCTGGTTCATTAATGTTGGCACCAGGTACATATAATTTTAAATATGTAGACCGTATTGATTTGGCTGGAAGATATCTGGGTAGTGATAGAAAAGAGCATCATAGCAAACACACATTCGGTCCATCTGCAACAGCCAGATTCAATTGGAAAATTGCCAACAATATCAGTTGGGATAGTCGTCTTTATTGGATTACAAACTTGCACTATACCAACATCGAATTTGAAAATACCATTACTTTTAGTATCAACAAATACCTGACATCAAAATTCTACTTCTATCCACGTTTCAACGATACAAGTATCAAGAATCGTATGCCTGACGATGAAGGGAAAAACACAGGTACTTATTGGATGTTCAAGGAATGGTTGAGCCTTGGCGTCTCATATAACTGGTAAAACGCCAAGGCTCACTCAAACCTTTCTTAGTGGTGAATCAATGTCCTTATTATGTTATTAAACATAATGCCCATTGAAATCTACTTCGCAAAATACTTCAAAATGTCCTTATTTATATAAAAAGTATTTGTTTTGTCTACATAAATTGTAAGAGTTGGCATTTCCAGAACTTGTGTTGATGTGATGCGTTTTCCCTTGAGAGTTTGCAATTCAACAATGTTGGTGTTTGCCTGTAAGCTCAATTGTTTGCCTTTGGAGAGTTTATCTTTGGGATTACCTTTAATAATGAGCGTCTTTGTGTCTTTACCATTCTGTTTGCTGTCGATGATCTCAAATGAGTTTTCTGTCAGCAAAGTCTTATGAGAAACAAAATGCTCTGCAGTAAGGCTGTCCAAAGATTCGTGTGTTGTGCCAATCAGATTACAGAGGTATTCATTCAGTCTGATGTTTGACAACATACCATAAGGACGTAATTCCTGCTGAGGATGATATGCTGCCAGGAATACATCTTCACCTGTATGACCATTTGTTGTAAATGCCAGACCGGTACGCTCTGTCATAAACTGTGCTACCATACGACTCAAACCGCTGCTATACAAAGCTCCTCTTACGGGTTTACGGTCATCTTTTGGTATGGGACTCTTCTCATATTCCTTGCAGTTGTTCAGAGCTTGCATTTCGCGTTCTGTAATCTCAAAACCACACAATTCTTTGAATACTTTCTGCACGTCTGAATTAGGAACATGATTCAGACGATATGCCACAACATCACTTGATGCCTTAAATCCGCTCAGTCCATCAAATTGCTTGCTCATGGGTGTTGTAGCATAGCCTCCCCAGTCACGACGACCAATACTGATACCGCTGTTACCATGGTCTGGTACAACAATAACTGCTGTGTTACCATCTTTCTTTGCAAATTCAAAGGCCTCCTTACATGCCTTGTCAAAAGCCAGGAAATCATGTATCATACCTGCTGGATCATTGGTATGTGCAGCCCAGTCTACTTTGCTACCTTCTACCATCAGGAAGAATCCATTAGGGTTCTGACTTAGTTTCTGGATGGCAATTTTTGTCATTTCTGCAAGGGAAGGTTCTTTCTGTGGGTCGCGATCTATCTCAAATGCCATAGATTCATCGTTGAACAAGGCCCACATATCATTGCCTTTATAGGTACGCATGGCATTGATATCATTACGGAATACACCATAGCCCTTTTCTTTCAGATAATTCTCGCATTCAACGGGTAAAATGCCTGCACCACCACCAATAAGTACATTGATACCATTGTGTGCCTGTTGAGGCATAA
>DCIS01000031.1:0-1746 GCA_002317475.1 Prevotellaceae bacterium UBA1720
ATGAGCAGACCCATACGCTCCTGGCTCTCATTGGCAATGATCTCCTTGCTTGATAGGGTCTGGTCGCCGATAGGCAACTTTGTCATGTCAATCAGTCCGCCACACTCCTCAACCAGCTCGCTGAGACAGTTTACGTGACCTGCACTTCCGTGGTCGTGGATGCTCACAACGGGGTTCACCTCCTCTTCGCAAAGAGCACGTACCAGGTTGTTGGCACGCTTCTGCATCTCGGGGTTGGCACGCTGAACGGCATTCAGCTCGATGCCGCTACTGTAACGACCGGTATCTACTGACGAAACCGAACCGCCACCCAGACCAATGCGGTAGTTGTCGCCACCTACTACGACTACCTTATTGCCCTTTTGGGGCTCCTTCTTCAGGCAGTCGCGCTTGGTGCCGTAGCCTACACCACCAGCCAGCATGATTACCTTGTCAAAACCATATTGTTCCTTCTGATCACCTTGCTGCTCCTCGTGCTCGAAAGTCAGCACAGAACCTGTAATCAGGGGTTGGCCGAACTTATTACCGAAGTCACTGGCACCGTTTGAAGCCTTGATAAGGATCTGCTCAGGTGTCTGATAAAGCCACTTACGTACGGGCAATACCTGCTCCCATTCGCGGTCCTCCTCGGTGCGGGGATAGCTGGTCATGTAAACGGCAGTACCAGCGATAGGCCATGAACCTACACCACCACCCATACGGTCGCGTATCTCACCACCCGTTCCTGTTGACGCACCGTTGAAGGGCTCTACCGTGGTGGGGAAGTTGTGCGTCTCAGCCTTGATACTGATCACGCTCTCGATATCTTTTACTTCGAAATAATCGCTTGTAGCGTGATCCTGTGGAGCGAACTGCTCTACCACGGGACCCTCAGCAAAGGCTACATTATCCTTGTAGGCCGAGATGATCTTGTGAGGATTCTCCTTGGTGGTCTTCTTGATCATCTGGAACAAGCTGCTCTCCTTCTCCTCACCGTCAATGATGAACGTACCGCCGAAGATCTTGTGACGGCAGTGCTCGCTGTTGATCTGTGCAAAACCAAATACCTCGCTGTCTGTCAGCGAGCGTCCCAACTGCTTCTCTACCTCGTGCAGGTAACCGATCTCTTCGGGGCTCAGTGCCAATCCCTCCTGCTCGTTATAAGCTTCCAGGTCACTGATGTGCTGGATGGCAGCAGGCTGGATGTTGATGGTGAAGATCTCCTGATCCAGACCCTTGTACATGCGTTGCAGCATAGGATCGTGCTCAGCATCCTCGCTCTTCACGGGGAAGTACTCCTCAATACGCTGAATGCCCTCCATTGCCATGTTCTGGGTAATTTCCACGGCGTTCGTACTCCATGGGGTCACCATTTCGCGGCGAGGACCAACATAGTAACCCTCCAGGGTGTCGGCATTTTCCAACTCGGCTCCGCCATAGAGCCAGCAAAGTTTCTCGATTTCCTCTTGGCTGAGCGCGTGGTTACACTGTGTTGCCACGATACTCTTCTGAGGTGTCTTAAAGAATGATATAGCCATAAGAATGTATATGAATACCTATTGTATTTACCTTAGTAGAAATAATCAATAATGTTACGCACATGTGCGCGTGTATTGAAATTTGGCGCGAAGATACAAAAAAAACGGGACATGGCAAAATGAAGAGCCATTTTTTATAGCATCCACCTATATGTTTCGGACCTCAGGCAACTTCATACGGAAAGGTCCTCTTGGTGGATGCACAGCGTTTAACAGTTGTATAAAAAAA
>DCIS01000031.1:1821-8476 GCA_002317475.1 Prevotellaceae bacterium UBA1720
CCGAAGGAAGATAATATGTAAATTGTAATCCTTTTGTCTGTTTTTTGAAACTCGTACTAGGCGTTTTGTCCCACCTCTACATCGCTGAAAAAGGCGGGGCAATGGAAGTTTGGAGAGGGTAGGTCGATAGGGGTCCAGGAAAGGAAATGTGGAGTGGGGAGATTGTCGCCACATTTATAGAAATTGGCTGGGAAGTGTGTATTGGGACGCATCTGTACATCGTGCTGAAAAAAAGCTTTGTAGGGTACAGTGAGGGCGACCTGCCAGATTGTATCTCCCAGACGAGTCTCGAAAGGTTTACGGCCCAACGAACTCCAACGACCTACGAGGTCTGTGATGGCCTTTGGAGCACGGGTACGACTGTGTTTGTCGGGACCCACACCTATGAGGATGGTGCCGATGCAGTTGCATTCCAGATTGTAATAGATACCATCACCTGCAGGAATGGAGAAGAACTCCACACAACTGTCCGTCCAGACATCACCATTATCCTCGCCATAATGGGCACGTACGGCCTGTTCCTGTACTTGGTAATGGAGGAGGATACCATCCTCGCACAGGGCGATACGAAAAAGAACTAGTGGCTTGTAAGGGTATTGCTCGGGCCAATTGACGTTGGCTATCTGTTGGAATTCCACGTTTGCACTATCCAGTGCCTCAATGACCTGTTCTGCCTGTGGCATAAGGCCACCTAACCATTTTGCTTTCATATTCAAAATTCAAAAAAAGAGGGATGACCAATCACGTGGCCATCCCTCATCTTATAGTCTAGTAATCAGAAGGGGAAGTTCAGACCGAAGTTGATGTCAGTATTGCTACTGAGGGGAACAAACTGCTTGCTGACCTTACCCATAGTGTGGTCCATGCTGACGAAGAGGTTGAAGCCCTTGGGGTGAATGTCAACTATCCATCCAAAGGATGTTCCATAAGTGCCCATGGCAAAGTTGGCACCAATAGAGATGGCATTGATGGGAGCCACATTGGCCGAGAGGCGGAAGTCTGTCCAACCGTAATCCTTCTGGAAGCGTGTGGTGTTGAGCAAACCTACAGACAGCTTGTCGTAGAAAGGCATCTTGTACTCTACACCGATACGCATGGTAGAACCCAGCCCTTGCTTGAAGCTACCCTGGTCACCCTTGTCCTGAAGGTCTGCCAAAGCAGCCAGGTCGTCTGTGAACTTCTCCATCTCATCCTCAAAATTGTTGGATGCTTCATCATCGACATTGAAGAGGTATGAATCGGTGGTCACCTTGTTGTTGTCATAGCTCTTAGCTACGAGTTTGTTCTTCCAGTTGATGAAACCCAGGTCGGTGATGGCTGCACTTACCGAAAGACCTTCCATGATCTCGTACTCAGCACCCAGATCAAAGGCCATACCGAAACCGTTGAGACCGGCACCGTCTACATCAAAACCTGATACGTGCTCGCGGGGAGTGCTGTTATGGTCAGACATTTCTGTCTTAAATTTTCCGCCCTTAAGACTGGCGCTCAACTCAGCGTCAGCCTCCACATCCCATGAACCTTCCTCGTTCAGGTCGAGCTGAGCCTTGTTCAGCTTTGCCTCGATGTTGGTTCCACCAAGCAGCACCTTGGCCTTAGCACCAATGGTGAGTTGTTCTGTGATTTTGCGTGAATGACCAAGTGCGATTTCTGCATAACCTGTAGCCTTGGCATTCAGCCCACTGAGGTCGTAACTCTTATTCTCCACACCCTCCTTTGCCAGACGGAAGAGAGATCCGGGCAGACTGATGCCGAAATTGCTGTGCGCGTTAAGACTAAGGGTGTTGTAACCGCCAAATCCCTTGAATCCAAGGGAGAAGATAGTCATTTTGAGGTCGAAGGACAATTTGTTAAGGTCCTTGATGTTGCTGAGAACCTCCTCGGTACTGACCTTGGGATTCATGAAGGTAGTGGTCTTTCCGTCAACGCTATAGAGGAAGCTACCCATGTTGAGGTCACCGCGCACACCAAGGTTCATATTACCCAGAATGGGCATGGATACGTAACCCTGTCCGGCATTAAAGGCAGGATTCAGTTCGTGGCTATAGGTATAGCCTTTTGAGAAATAACCGCTCTCGCTAAGCTGTGCCATTGAAGATGCGCTCACCAATGTAGCCGCTATAAATAATCCAAGTTTTTTCATGTGTCTAACTGTAATGATTTTTTGCGAAAAAGTGATTATAACTCAGTCTCGTAGTTACCAGAAACGGTCACCTTAATGTTCTCCAGCTTGATGTTCATGTTGGGAGAGAGGGCAGAGGTGCCATCCTTCTCCTGCTTCAAAGTAACCTTGAAGTCAATGCCGTCCAAATCCTTGATGTCGCCTTCGAACTTCAGTTCGATGTCCTGATTGTCAGCCTTGGGGTTCAATGTGCATGTAGCGGTGATCTCATTGCCCTGAGCGTTCTTGATAACCTCTCCCTTGCTGTTGAGGGGCTTTGCAAACAATTCGAGTGTCAGAGGTACATCAGTGGTAGCCTTAGCCTTAACGCACATTGATTTGACAAGCAGTTTCTCGAGATCCTCGCTGCTCCAGCCATCAGCTTTGGTGCTGTATGCAATCATAGAACCCTTGCCCAGTGCCATGGGGACGTAGAAGAGGTACTCGCCCTTTGCCTTGCCGAAGTCTGTCTTGGTCAGATCCAGATCAGTAACTTCACCATTGACCATACAACCGTTGGCAACGATGTCAATCTTGTTGGGCAGACCGTGTTTGTCGGTGCTGAGGATGTTGCCGAGGTCTTTGCATTCAATCAGTTTGGCACCGGTGAAGCCCTCATACATCTTGGTAACGTTAGTTGAGCTGATGCAGAAGATGTTGTCCACATTGTCTGCAATAACAGCATCGTCTGCCAGTTTTACCTGACTACCTTGCTTGCTCTGGTTGTTCTCGCTATACCAGTTGGTAAAGGTGAAACCTGTCTGTGCCTTGGCAGCCTTGCCTGTACCATCCACCACGGGATTGTGCAACTTGATGTAAAGCTGAGGATTCTGCAGTTTGATCTCGGTACCAGCATCAGAGAGGAAGTCAGGAAGGTCTTTCAGTTCAACGTCAGGGATGTTGATCTTCTCCTCCAGGTCATATTCTACATGACCACTGAATGAGGTAACCTTCATGGGTTCGGTAGAGGGAGTAGCGTCAAATTCCAGTGTTATGGGCAGGTCCTCTACGGTCACACCTTCAACAAATTTCTCCTCGTTGACAGCCAACTCGCCGCTTTCAAAACCGAAGTCGGCATCATACTTGAAACCTCTTTCCTCTTTGGCTGCAGCTTTGCTCTTGGCTTTCTTGACCTCGTAGAGGCTAGCGAACTTACGGATAGCGTCACCATAAACCTTGTTTACGTGGATTGTGAGTTCGGTCTCCTTACCGGGAACGACAGTAACGGCTTCCTTGATGGCCAAGGTACCCATCATAGCGTCTGCACCCTCCATGATGATCTTCTTCTCGCCAATGACGATGTAGCCATCAAAGCAGGGAGTGTCCTCCAGGCCCTCAATCAACTTAATGGACACATTCTGCAGGGTAGCCTCGTCCACCAGACCTACCAACTGCTTTGCCAGGTCCAGAGTGGTGGTCAGGGTGAAATCCACGCTCAGGTCACCAATCTCGTCAATATCTATCTCCTTGGGAATCTTGCCCTCATAGCTGGTCAGGTTGATATTGTTCTTGAGGTCATTCAGTGAAGTGGACAGGTCATAGTAGTAATAGGTACCTGGAGCCTTACGACTGGGTGCATTGCCACCTGTCTGCTTCTTCAGCATGGCTAAAAGAGTCTGCGTGTCGTATGTCTTGTCATTGCCCACGGTCACGGGGTCAATCTTGACGGGATCATTGGTCTCGAAGGTACCCTCCTTAACAACGGCATAAACAACTTCGCCACTCTGGGGGTCTACCATCTTCTTGATGTTTGCATCATCATCCTTGATGTCCAATACGGCATCCAACTTCACTGCATCCAGTTTGATGGGCACGGTGAGGTTCTTGACGGACATGGCAACATTGGTATCAATGTTGTTCAAATCAATGTCGCTCTGGCACGAGCTTGCGAACAATGCTGCAAAGGTCAGCACTGGAAGCGCGAAATAAAACTTTTTCATATTATCTTATTGTTTGTTTTTCTAATAGGATTTAGTGGGCGGGATTAGAGTTCCCAACCTAAAGCACTGGCACCAAGTACGGCAGCCTTGGCATCATCAAGTTGGCTGATGAGCATCTTGGCCTTGCCCTTGTAGCACTTCAGGATATTGTCGTCATAGCCCTGACGGATAGGGTCCATAATGAGGTCACCAGCCTTCGTCAGACCGCCGAAGAAGATGAAGGCCTCAGGACTGTTAATGCAACAGAAGTCTGCACAAGCCTCACCCAGCAGACGACCAGTGAAGTCCATAATGCTCTTGGCCACCTCGTCGCCCTTGCTCGCAGCAATACTGATGTCCTTGCTCTCAATCTGGTCGAGGGGAATCTCGCGAAGCAGGGTGGGAGCGTCGCTGGTGCTCAGGATCTCACGAGCTGTACGAGCTACACCGGTAGCACTGCAATAGGTCTCCAGACAGCCCTTACGACCACAACCACACTCACGACCGTTGGGACGCATCACGACCACATGACCCAACTCACCTGCCATACCGTCAGAACCGTAAACCAGTTTGCCGTCACAAACGATACCACTACCAACACCTGTACCCAAGGTGATCATGATGAAATTCTTCATGCCACGAGCAGCACCATAGGTCATCTCGCCGATGGCAGCAGCGTTGGCGTCATTGGTCATGGCTACGGGGATGCCCAGAGCCTCGCTGAACATCTTGGCCAAGGGAATAACCTCAGTGCCCCAGGGTAGATTGGGTGCAAACTCGATGCAACCGGTATAGTAGTTGCCGTTGGGAGCGCCAATGCCCATTGCTTTGATCTTCTCAATGCCACCTACCTGCTCGATGATGACGTCCAGGGCTGCTACGCAATCTGCCACGTATTGCTCAACGGGACCATGTCCGCGTGTTTTTACTGAAGTCTCTGCTACAACATTGGCATTGGCGTCTACAATGCCGAAAACGGAATTGGTGCCACCAAGGTCAAGACCAATTACATAGGGTTTGTTTTCTGTGCTCATTTGTGTATTTTTTATGTTATTGTTATCGATTAGTAAGAAGAGTTTTGCTTTTAAGCCTATTATTTTACATAATTTTACAAAGATAGGCAAAAAAGGTTTAAGTCCAAAAAATATGGATGGAAATTACCCCGCGCGTGTACTTTTTTTAATAAATTCTTTTTAATATGGCAGAAAAGTGTTAAATTTGCCGTTCAATATATGGAAATCGACCCTGTACTGACCCTTGACAGCATCTTCAAGGGACTGATAATCGGCATAGTAGCCTCTGCACCGATGGGCCCTGTTGGGGTCCTGATCATTCAGCGTACTCTGAACAAAGGACGCTGGTATGGTTTCATTACCGGTGTCGGAGCTGCCATCAGCGACATCATCTATGCTCTGCTGACGGGTTTTGGTATGAGTTTTATCTCGTTCATCATTGACGATCCTTCACCCACAAAGAAGATGATTCTGCAGTTGGGTGGTAGTGTGATGCTTTTCGCTTTCGGTCTTTACACCTACAAGTCAAAGCCTCAGACCAACCTGCCCCACAAGACGGGTAACAAGAAGGGCAGTTTCTTCCAGAATGGATTGACAGGACTGCTCCTGACCCTGAGCAACCCTTTGATAATATTCCTGTTCCTGGCACTGTTTGCTCGTTTCCAGTTCATTATTCCTGTGAAGGAAGACGGACTGTATCATCCTGTTGAGCAAACCCTGGGTTATCTGGCCATTTTGGGAGGAGCCTTGGGATGGTGGGTAGGAATCACTTATACTATTAATAAGGTACGCACGAGGATTACGGTCAATACAATCTGGATGCTGAACCACGTTATCGGAATCGTCGTGATGGTGATATCGGTACTGAGTCTCCTTTTCACCATTACCGGAAGAACCTTGTATTAGGAGGTCTCCCTTTCCGCTATGTTCTCCAGGTCCCATTAAGGAATGGGTACATGTTTTGAAAGAAAAATGTTTTTAGCAAAGAAGATAAAAGAAGAGAGTGAGGTAGGCTACATATTGTATATGTGGCAGTTGGAGGATATCGTACGTGCTTTTGGCTGTGATGCAGAGAAGATTATTGAACTCTATATCCCTAAGTTAGGATATGAGGGAGATACCATGAAGCAGGAGCAGCAGTGGTGGCGTGACATCGTGGAGATGATGCGCAGCGAGGGTATCCTGCAGAGTGGACACCTGCAGATGGTGAAGGGTACCCTGTCACTTCTTTCAGACAAACATGCCGAATTGCTTTCCGATACAAAGGAAACCCTATACAATGCCTTGTACTACAAGGCTTTGCCATTTATCGTGGAGCTACGTTCCAAGGGTGCCAATCGTGAGAAACCCGAGCTGGAGATCTGCTTCGAGGCCCTCTATGGCGTCACGCTGCTCAAGATGAAACAGCAGGAGATCAGCAAGCAGACACAGGAGGCACACGATAGCATAGCCAACCTGCTGACCTACCTGAACAAGAAGTATAAGGAGGAGAAACTGAACGCACAGAATTAAGTTATGAATCAAGAAATAGAACGCAGGCGTACATTCGCCATCATCTCGCA
>DCIS01000031.1:8546-9019 GCA_002317475.1 Prevotellaceae bacterium UBA1720
CAGATACAGGTGGCTGGAGCAGTAAAGAGCAACAAGATCAAGAAGACTGCCACCAGTGACTGGATGGAGATAGAGAAGCAACGTGGTATCTCTGTCACCACCTCAGTAATGGAATTTGACTATTCGCCCAACGATCCTGAGACGGGTGAGAAGAGCGATGTGGTATACAAGGTCAACATCCTTGATACCCCTGGTCACCAGGATTTTGCCGAGGATACCTTCCGTACCCTGACAGCGGTGGATTCTGCCATCATCGTGGTGGATGGTGCCAAGGGTGTGGAGGCTCAGACACGCAAACTGATGACTGTCTGCCGTATGCGCAAGACACCCGTAATCATCTTCGTGAACAAGATGGACCGTGAAGGCAAGGATCCTTTCGACCTCCTCGACGAGTTGGAGCAGGAGTTGCAGATCAATGTTCGCCCTCTGTCATGGCCTATCAACCAGGGTGCCAAGTTCAAGGGTGTGTACAA
>DCIS01000047.1 GCA_002317475.1 Prevotellaceae bacterium UBA1720
CCGAGTATATGCGTTATCTCCCCTACGACGAGAATCGCGATGCCCGTTACCCCGAGCCACGCATCAAGTCTCCTCAGGAGATGGTGGACTACGTACATCAGCAGAATGCACACCTAATGATTAGCATTTGGGCAAGCTTCGGTCCCTGGACTGAGCAGTTCCAAGAGTTGCAAAAGATTGGTGCACTCTATCCCTTCGAGACTTGGCCTCACAACCGTGGTGTGCGCCCCTACGATCCCTTCAACCCTGAGGCCCGCGATATCTACTGGCGTTACCTGAAGAACCTCTACGACATGAACATCGATGCATGGTGGAGCGATTCTACCGAACCCGACCATGTGGAGCGTCCCGGTGATGATGACCACATGACATACGCAGGCAGTTGGCGTGCCGTGAAGAATGCGTTCCCCCTTCTCACCAACATCGGTATCTACGAGCACCAGCGCAAGGCCAAGGGCGGCAATGACAAGCGTGCCTTCCAGATGACCCGCTGCGGAGCCTTCGGTCTGCAACGTAGTGCCGCTTTCAACTGGAGCGGTGATATCATGGCTACATGGAGCGAGTTTAAGAATCAGATTCCCTCGGGACTGAATTACACCATCTGCGGTAACCCATTCTGGAACACCGACTTAGGAGGTTTCTTCTACGGTGAGTATGAACAGAGTCCCAAGAATCCCGCCTTGGCTGAGTTGCAGACGCGTTGGATGCAGTGGGGTGCCTTCCTGCCCTTAATGCGCAACCATTGTTCCAGTCCCATGATTAGCGAGATCTACCTCTATGGCGAGAAGGGACATTGGGCTTACGATGCCCAGGTCGATGCTGTGAAACTGCGTTACCGCATCTTGCCCTACACCTATAGTCAGGCTGGAGCCTGTGTGCAGAACAGCGAAACGATGATGCGTCCCTTCGTGTTTGATTTCCCTGCCGATCGTGAGGCTATCAACCGCAACGACGAGTATATGTTTGGTCATAGCATCCTTGTTCGTCCAGTCACCGATCCTCTCTATACCTGGAAAGATGAGAACCGCAGGGGTCACCTTATTTACCCCCATCCTGAGGAGGCACAGGCACCCGTCAATGTCTATCTGCCGGCTGGTCAGGGTTGGTACGACTTCTGGACCAACCAGTATCATGAGGGTGGGCGTACCATCACCAAGGCCTGTCCCATTAACATCCTGCCCCTTTATGTCAAGGAGGGTAGCATCCTACCCCTCGGTCCTGATGTGCAGTACACTGGCGAGAAGCCTTGGGACAACCTCGAGATCCGCATCTATCCCGGACGAGACGCCGACTTCACCCTCTATGAGGACGAGGGCGACAACTACAACTACGAGAAGGGGCAGTTCTCGCAGATCACTTTCCATTGGGATGATGCCAACTATGAGTTGACCATTGGTCAGCGCAAGGGACAGTTCAAGGGTATGCTCGCCTCACGTCAGTTCAATGTCGTGCTTGTGGATGGCAAGACTCCCTCTGCCAGCCTTCCCGCCATGGGCAAGAGTATCGCCTATGAGGGCAAGGAGGTCATCTTGGATATGTCAGGCAATCGTCCCATCAGCAAGAAGGTGCTCGATAATGGCGCCATCTATGACAATGTCACTGCCATGTACATTCAGAATCCTTCCTTTGAGGCTGATGGACAGACGCTTACCAAGCAGGCTCCCAAGGGTTGGAGTGTCAGTGCCCCTACCACCTGGTGGGGTGTGAACCGTGGTGGCGGTTCGGGTGATCCTAAGGCTACGGATGGTCAATATATCTTCGGCGTATGGGATGCCGATGTAAAGACGGCTAATATTATGCAGACCATCAAGGCATTGCCCAAGGGCAATTACGTACTGAGCGTTGATATGCACGCCTCGGACAATGGGTCAGGGCGTGTGGGCAAGCAGGCTCTCGTGGCTGGTACCAATAAGGTCTTCTTTGCTGAGCAGGTAGTCAATCCTGGCACCTCTGACCGTGCCCCTATGCGTACCCTCGTCCTACCCTTCACCCTTGATCGTACCACCGACCTGCCTATTGGTGTGGAGACCCACAGCGCCCGTTCGGCTACATGGTTCAAGGTAGACAACTTCTGCCTCTACCGCAAGAAATAATCACGTAAAAAACAAATACCCACTACAACAATGAGACACATTCTTTTTGCTCTTTCACTGACCTTTGCGTCAGCCGTGTCTGCCCAGCAGACCTACCAGGTACCCGTCAGCGAGGCTCAGGAGCCTATGGCTAAGGGTCAGTTTGAACCCACCTGGGAGTCCCTTCGTACCTACGATACACCCGAATGGTTCCGCAACGCCAAGTTCGGCATCTGGGCCCACTGGGGTCCCCAGTGCGTTGAGGGCAGCGGTGATTGGATGGCACGTGAGATGTATATGGAAGGCAACGGTAAGTACAACCACCACCGCGAGCACTACGGCCACCCTTCGGAGTTCGGTTTCAAGGACGTCCTGCCCCTTTTCCGTGCTGAGAACTGGGATCCTGAGGCTCTTGTCACTTTCTACAAGGAGATCGGTGCCGAGTACTTCTTTGCCTTGGGCAACCATCACGACAATTTCGACCTCTGGGACAGCCAGTACCAGGAGTGGAACTCCAAGCAGATCGGCCCCAAGAAGGACATCCTTGCCGGATGGGCAGAGGCTTGCCGCAAGAACAACCTTCCCTTTGGTATCTCCTTTCACGCCGACCATGCCTGGACGTGGTACGAACCTTCGCGCCGTTTCGATATGAAGGGTGATATGCGAGGCAAACTCTACGACGGATGGCTCACTCGCGAGGATGGCTATAAGCCCAATGCTGATGGCACAGAGAAGTGGTGGAAGGGTCTTGACCCCCAGAACCTCTATGCTCAGAATCACGATATGAGTCGTAATACCTGGGACAACGGTGCCATCCATAGCCAGTGGGGGTGGGAAGGCGGAGCATGTCCTCCCAGCCAGGAGTACGCCACCAATTTCTACAATCGTACGCTCGATGCCATCAACCGTTATAATCCTGACCTCATCTACTTTGACGTCACCGTGCTGCCCTTCTATCCAGTCAGCGATGCGGGTATGAAGATTGCTGCCCACATGTACAATCACCACAACGCTGAGACCGCTGTCAGTCCTGCCGGAAAGAAGGCTAAGAAGGGCGCTGTCAATCCTGCCAAGGCCAGCCAGAACCCCGGTGTAGTGTTCGGCAAGATTCTCAGTGATGAGCAGAAGGAGGCCCTGGTATGGGATGTGGAGCGTGGTGCGCCCAACGAGATCATGGCTCAGCCCTGGCAGTGTTGCAACTGTATCGGCGACTGGCACTACAACACCAACACCTATCGCAACAACCATTACAAGAATGCTGCCACCATCATGAAACTGCTTGTGGACATCGTCTCCAAGAACGGTAATATGCTCCTCTCCGTGCCTCTCCGTGCTGATGGTACGTTCGACGAGAAGGAGAAGGCCATCCTTGATGAGTTTGGTGCCTGGATGAAGGTGAACAAGGAGAGCATCATCGGTACCCGTCCCTGGAAGAAGTTCGGTGAAGGTCCTATTGCTGACAGCACCATCAAGATCAACGCCCAGGGTTTTAATGACGGCAACTATGCCAAGGCAGGTAGCAACGAGATACGTTTCACCCAGAAGGGCAATACCGTCTATGCCACCGCCCTCGAGTGGCCCAAGGATATGGTGATGAACATCAAAAGCCTCGCTAACGAGTCCATCAAGAGTGTCGAACTCCTGGGTTATGGTAAGGTGAAGTTCGCCCAGAACCCCACCGAGATCCTTGTCATCCTTCCCGAGAAGTGCAACACCCTCGCCCCCGTCCTCAAGGTCACCATGAAGTAAGAATCCTCAACCCTCAACCCTTATGGAAGTCATCACATCATTTACCATAGATCATTCGGTGCTGAAGCCCGGTATCTATGTTTCCCGTGAGGACGAAGGTTTCATCACCTTCGACCTCCGTATCACAGAACCCAACAAAGAACCTTGGGTAGATCCCACAGCCATGCACACCCTCGAGCATCTCATGGCCACCTGGTTTCGCAACCGCGAGACGGTGAAGGAGGACGTCGTCTATGTTGGCCCTATGGGCTGCATGACGGGTATGTACGTCATCATGAAGACCTCTGCCCTTCATCCCCAGTGGACTGCCCAACAGATGCGCGAGCTCACCATCGAGTGTCTCCAGTGGATCGTGCAGCAGCAGGAAGTACCTGCCACCACGCCCGAGACCTGCGGCAACTGTCTCTACCACAACCTTCCCCTTGCTCATTACTGGGCATCCCTCTACTGCGACAGGTTGTGCAACGATTTCCACTCTGAGTACACCAAACTTGAGGTCATCCTGGACAACGGCATGCGGTTTCAGGATGCGTAAGGGGAAGGAGCGAGCAGTTTCTCCTTGAACCCATTATAATGCAAGAAGCCACGAGAAATCGCGGCTTCTTGTGTTTATTGCCAGTTCCTGAAATGTACAGGTGTAAATACTGGTGTCACCCTGCTATTCAGTTGATCACTTACTTCACCTTCAATACTTTTTTGCCATTCTGGATGTAAAGGCCACGAGGGACATTATTACCCTGACGGATGCCTAATAGGTTGTAGAGAGGTTGAGTTGCCAGACTGGCTGTGCTGATCTCGTTAATGCCATCCGAATAACCACCGGCAGGCTGTATGCCGATAATGGCTTCCAGGTCGTAGCCGTAGCTGTCGCCAGCCTCTGCGCCACCCGAGCCTGTTTCCTCGGGGATAAGGCCCTCGCCGTTGATGATGAAGTAGCCGTTGCACGAACCGCTCCAACCCCAATTGATGTGGAAATAGCCTTCCTCGGCATAACCGTCGCATACGAACTCGTGTCCGCCTTCACCCGACTCTCCGTTTCCACCGAAAATGACGGGACGGTCGTAGTAGAGTTCGGTATAGATGAGTTCATCCCATGTCGACTGATCATAGTCAGACTGCTTGACCAGCGTCATGCCGTCATCGTATCTCAGATACTGTATCATACCGGTAATGGCCTCTTCGCTGAGTGTACCCGAGCCACCTGCTGCCTCCAGTCCGTAGGTCATCTTGGATGCTACGCCACAGTCCGCCATAAGGGTTGCCACAGCCTTGCCCTGAGCGCTGGTATAACTGCCGGAATAGTCGTCCAGCATGTTGTCCCAGTCCAGTTTGTGCTCGAAACTGTAGTTTGTGATTTCCATGGGATAGACATATTCGCCATCGATATCCAGGTCATATTCGTAGCTGCGACGTCCCACTCCCATGTCGGGCCACTCATAATACTTCATCACCTGTGCCATAGCTGTTGCCACGCAAACAAGTGAGTGCCTTCTCGCCTTCGTAGACGGGGCAGTTGTTGTTGAAGGGTTCTGACTGATCCCAGGTGATATTACCCAGCAATGGCTCGATGGCCTCCCAGTCTTCGTCAGACGAACGGGTAGCGACTTTTGCACTCTTGGTCACACACTGCTTAGCCATGGCATCGTAGGTGGAGAGCAGCCATTTCATATTACTGGGCAACTTGTTGAAATCAAAGCTTCCCTGGTCAGAATAGCCAAGGACAGTGGGCATGTTGTCGTCAGCGCTGAGGATAACGAAGCCATTTGAGTTGTTGCGGTTGTAGGCATAAAAACTATTGCCGAAGGCATGCTGGGAGGTGTAAGCCAGGGCTAAATCGCCTGCTTGAATACGGTGTGTCAGGTGGCGTCCGGAATGCAGAAGCTTACCTTCGCTGAATCGGGTGAGTGACTCTGCGGGGGTCAATTGTCTGGCACTTACCACGCTGCTCAGTACCAATGCGGAAATCGCTAAAATCAACAGTCTCTTCATTTTGATTTGCTTATGTTGGGTTTCGGGTGCAAATATACAAAAAAAACTTGTAATTCATGCAAATAACCGACTCTAATTTCATTCTTGCTACCACAATTAGATTCTTTTACAAACTGAGGAACTAAACGGTCATGACTGGGTCTCCGGTAAAAGTTTTGCTGGAAAACATTTAACCTCACTTTTTTATTGTAACTTGTTGGATAATTGGAGATTGTAACAGTTAGGTTAACCTAGTTATCCTAACGTTTAACCTCACTCCATCCTCACTTTTTTCAAGTATGCGTTTTCTAATCATCACTAAACAGCAATATTCATATCAAGGGCCAAAGGTGAGAATAATGTGAGGTTAGTATGGGCTTAAAGTGATGATAAAATAGGGGATAGAAAAACATAACCGCCTAATATTCAGCTTAAACTACAGAAAAGTGAGAATAAAGCAAAATTCCAGAAACTTTTTCGCTTTCGCTAAAGGTCTTTGTCCGTAGTGTCCTCGTTGAGCCTACGTAGTGCGTACGTACATTATCGAGTTTGCTACGGAGGCAATACGGAGGAACAACGAAGGATGAGCGGAGGGGGAGGGTATCTTTACTTGCGGAGCTTGCACTTGTCGGTTCCGCTTGAACTAAGATCAAGGCACTCGAAAAGGCTATGGCTTGTTTACTGTTTGTTGCAAGATCAGAAGAATAATAGTGGTTGCAAATACTATCAATTGCAACCACTATTGTAACTCAAAGAATATGGGGAGAATTAATACCCCCATATCCTATGTGCCTAGAACTCAATTCCAAACCCAAAGACTTCTTCCTTGGATTCTTCGATTTTGTCTGTGGGACCGGTTACTTCAATTTCTTCACTGCTTGGTGGTGAGCCAGCATACAATTCTTGAACATCTACATTTATCACCTCTAATTCTGGAGATTGATACTTTCCTTTTTTCATCTTTGCAAATAATGTGTTTATTGTTACAAATTCTTTTGTAGGTCATTTACATTCTTATCACCTTTCTACCATTCTTGATGATAAATCCTTTAGCCTTATTGTTTACTTTCTGGCCCATCAGGTTATATGCTTTACCTTCATCATCAAGTGATATACTGTTTATACCATCAGCCTCATTTTCACCAATTACTTGAACTTTGATTTCGTTTGGCAACATGATGTAGGGTGTTTCTTCGCGAGGGGTAATCTTCAGTGTCCAACGCTCAGCCCCCAGTGATGCTGTACTTGTAGGCGATAGGTTCTTTAATGTGCCACCAGACATGAAATAGAGCTTGTTTTCAATCAGTGTCGTCGAGGGTATTTTCTGATAGTTACCTGTCACTTCATAACTGTAGCTGATGGAGGAAGTGTTAATGCTCTTGCTCTCTGCCGGTTGTAATTCAACGTTCTCGACAATGATTTCTTTCTCTCCCGTTGTTTCAGCCTTGATCATATAAGGATAGTTGGCACGCAAAGTACCTTTGTTGATGTAAAAGACCTCCATCTTGATCTGGTCGGGTATCTCATCCCCATCAGAGTCATACTGATTGAAGTTGTTGATGTATGCCACCTTCAGGCCTTGCTCTTTCAGTACCTCAACAGGAATATTGACGGGTAGATACAGTGCTTGCCAGTTGGAATTGCTGAAAGTACGGGTATATACAAATTTGTCGTACGCTTCTGCCTGAGTAGCTATGTATTCCTCACCATCTGCCAGAGTTGCTGTCTTTACCATATTTACATAGCAGG
>DCIS01000137.1:0-18196 GCA_002317475.1 Prevotellaceae bacterium UBA1720
TATCGTGTAATTTGATATGGCGGTTATTGTTGTACTTCCAGGTCGATTACACATACAATCATATCCCATACCTCTTTTGCCTTGTTGGAACACATCGTGATGCCTTGACTGTCCTTGCCGCATGTAACCAGCAACGGAGTCGGAAGTTCTCGTCCTCTTCATCCTTCTTACGACCATCCCAATCAGTTTCGCTACTGACAGAACCGCCACCAACACAAGGAATGCTGACATGGTGACCTCCCATGAGAGCAATTGCCACCTCACGAACCAGCTTTGCTATATCAGGCTTTTCAAAGAGAGCGAGGAAGTCGAGGGTATCGGAAGTCTGCTGACGACGGAGATGTCTCTCGGTGCGATAGTCTTTGCCCAGATTCTCCATGTCGCGTTGCTGCATCAATCGAAACTTACGTTCTCCGATGATGCTTGCTTCTGCTGCTTTCATGACAGTCTTGCCGTATTCGTCAAGAGAGTCATTGAACTGCTTCTTGATCTTGGCGTTCTGTGCTTTAAGCCATTCATCGATATTGCCAAAGCGAGGAGGACGATCTGTTATCTGTGGTGGTTTCCTGTCATTCTTTGGAGGGTCAAAACGAACGTATGCCACATCATAATAGTTTACCTTGTCTTTGATGTCCTGTAACTCCGCTTGCTTCATTTCGAGTTTCTGTTGCTTGTCAGCAAGCGTTGCATCGCAGTTGGAGATTTGCTTTTCCACATTCTCCTTCTTTTGGTTGTACTCAGCAAGCGAAATCTTGCCAGAAGATAACTGGTTCTGGAGTTCTGAAAGATCTGTAGTGAGCTGAGACTTCTGAATTGTAAGATTGTCGCACATCTTTTGAAGCCCCTTTACGGCAGTCTCTGCCTGTTTCTTCTGCTTGTTTAGAGTTTCAATCTCAAGAGCAAGAGCGTCTTTCTCTGACTGGAGCGAATCAACTTCGACCTCCAGAACCTCCTTCTGCATTTCAAGACCAGCTTTCTCTGCTTCCAGTTTTGCTTCTTCTGCCTTAATCGCATTATAGACAGCAGGATCCATGTGCTTTGCCTTTGAACCATGAACACCACGTTCAAGATCGAAACCTGCAGCCTGCATGTGAAGAGCATAGTCGGTCTGCCATCGTTCTGCATTCTCCTGAGTGAACACATCTCTGGCACAAAGACGCGCTGTAACTTCCTGCTTCTTATATCTGCGTTTCTCCTTGCCGTTACGCATCTCGTATTGCTTCTTCGTATCATCACGTTCGGCAGCCTGCCCCATAAGAATAGGGACAACCGTAAAGTGAAGATGGAAGGTAACCTCGTCCATGTGTCCAGCACATCCCACAACATTCTCCTTGCCGAATGTCTTTTGCATGAAAGAGATGTTTGCATCAACCCATGTCTGCCAACGTCCTTCGTCGTAAATCTTTTGCATAGTTTCTCGGTCACTTGTGCAAAGGAATGCGAGAAACTTTGCTTGGTCATCACGAATCTTTCTGGTGATGCCAGCCTCTTTTATTCGTTTGTTGATAGGGGAAAATGTGGCGCAATTACGCCATTTCTAATAAGAACGCGCAAAAGCCGAGGGATGGTCAATCCCCCCGGCTTTTGTAAACTATGTGACGAACAAACACACAGTTGTTGTTATTCATCGCGATATTCGAGAATATCACCAGGCTGACAGTCAAGGGCTTTGCAAATAGCTTCGAGGGTGGAAAAACGAACGGCCTTTGCCTTACCCGTTTTCAAGACGGAGAGATTGGCGGCCGTTATACCTATCCTCTCAGCAAGTTCCTGCGATGACATCTTGCGACGGGCCATCATCACATCTACATTTACTATTATACTCATGATCGTTGTGGGATTATACGGTGAGAGAATTCTCTTTTTCAAGATTTGCCCCTACCCAGTATATGATGCTAATGAGCAAGATGAGGACGGGCATACTCAAGCCAGGCAGAATAATGGAGACAGCAAGATGGGTAGTGACATAGGTTGCGATGGTAAGTACGATGTTGAGGATTGCCAAAACAATAAACAGTTTCCCCAGCTGTATGTCAAAAAGGAAACCACGACGAAGCACGACCAGTGTGCGTAGAATGAAGAAGAGACCAGCTCCGGTGAGCATGATTGCACGCATACAATTGTAGATTGCGATAGTATGAACTTCACCCTCAGTAGATTCAATATCCTCGAAGATAGCATAGTAGTGCATGATGCAGATGGCGAAACTGGCAGCCAGAATGAGAGCTGCAACAATGAATACCCAGTAGGTGATTCTAATCAATTTGTTACTTTTCATAATTTATTTATTGTTTTACGATAATTAATTTCGGTGCAAAGGTATATTTATTTTTTTATACCACCAAATAAAATCGAGAAAAAATTATCGATAAACAATATTTTGATGATTGTGGACCGGATTTTATCCAATGTCTTCTAGTACGCTTGCATTTTGCGAAAGTGAAACAAAAATTGGAAATTTTCAAAGACACGCATTTTACTTCACATTATTTAAGTGTTTCACAAGTGAAACTTTGGGGAAATTCGGGGTAGGATGTTCTTTTTACAATACTTTCTTGCGTAATTCGATAATTATCAGTACTTTTACGGAAAATATTAAGGTGGGTTCTATAAATTGGCTTTGTTGGATTTTGGAATTATTTTCGAGGCCAAGGTGTTAGCAAGTGACTTTTGCCGAAGGGCAAAATGTAGCGTTTAGATGCGGGCATCGCAACTGAGCGCGCTGACAGATTGAACCGAAAAGAAAACAAAAGATGACAAAACGATAGCCCATAATTATTAACATTCTAGCGGTGGGAATTTATAGAACCCACCTTAAAAGAGATGATACTGAAAGACGCAAGGTTAGAAGACTGCGAGGTGGTAGCTCGCGGAATATGCATGGCTCTGCATAGAGAGCCGGATGGCGAGATGCAGAAGTGCATTGCCCGAATCTGTGAACGCGAGGATGTACTGTACTCCTACAAGCATACTATTATTGCATGGGAGGATGAAACGCCAGTTGGCATCTGCCTGTGCTACGATGGCGCCAAGTACCATGAGATGCGGAATATAACCTTCCCCTTGTTCGATGAACTGATGCAAGATGATGCCGACCATCAGGAAATGGATCTAGACAATATGCAGGACGAGGCAGAAGCTGGCGAATACTATATGGACTCGCTTGCCGTATGGCCAGAATGGCGTGGACGAGGTATCGGTATAAAACTGATGCAGGCACAAATAGAAAGGGCTCGTGAACTCGGTTTTAACAAAGCAACTCTATTGGTAGATCCAGAAAACGAGAGTGCCAAGCGCATATACCGTAAACTTGGTTTCGAGGACTACACGGAGGTCTATGCCTTTGGCCAGATATTCTGGAAGTGGGTAAGAAAGATAGATTGAAGACTATGATAAGAAATATACTTTTTGACTTTGACGGTACACTGGTAGATTCTGCACCTGGTATTGTCAAGACAATGGAACAGACATTCCTTAAGATGAGGGTTGAGGTTCCATCGGAAGCAGAGATGCGCTCCACCATTGGCCTGCCATTACAGAAGGTCTTACAGATGCTTGGTCAGTTGAGCGACGAGGATGCTGCTAAGGCTGCAGTTATCTATCGCGAGCTGATGCAAGCATCGTTTTGCTCCACCGTCTGCAGCTCTGATGCGGAGGCCAGAGTGCCTGCCGAATCCAGAGACTCAACAAGGTTGTCCTGGTACTAACTACTTGTTCGTCTGCAAGGATAAGAGTGGTAGTACCTATCAAGTAATCATTTACCAGAAGCTTCCTGCATACGGTGGAGAAGCTGAGGTTACATCAATCGAAAAAGAATAATGATACCAAAATTAGAAAACAGAAAATGGAAGGTGCTGAAAAGCGAGAAACTGCTGAGCAAAGGCACCTGGATGAATCTGAGGCAGGAAGAGGTACAGTTGCCATCAGGAGCAATTGTACCAGAATGGTTTGTACTGGAATTTCCAGAATGGATAAATGTCATAGCCATTACGAAGGACGGACATTTTGTAATGGAAGATCAGTATCGCCATGCACTCGGAGAAACGCATTTTGAACTCGTGGCAGGTGTAGTGGATCCCGGTGAGACTCCTCTTGAAGCCGCAAAACGCGAGTTGAGTGAGGAGACCGGATATGGTGGTGGCGAGTGGCAACTATTCATGACGGCATCTGCCAATCCAACCAACCACACGAACCTCAGCTATACATTTCTTGCAACGGGCGTTGAGAAACTGAGAGAGCAGCATCAGGAGGCAACGGAAGATATTCATGTGGATGTATTTACGCGTGAAGAAGTTCTGGAACTACTTGAAACGGGTCAGATTATCCAGGCTTTGCACCTTGCTCCATTGTATAAATACTTCGCAAGCGAGAAATTGTAATGACACGTATTGAAGAAGAAAAGAAGACCGTCCGACAGATGGTGGAGATATACTGCAAAGGGCATCATCATACGGATAGTGGGCTTTGCGAAGATTGCTCTACCCTACTCGACTACGCCTTTGCCCGATTGGATCATTGCAAGTTTGGTGAGAAGAAACCGACTTGCAAGGCGTGTCCAATACATTGTTACAAGCCAGCGATGCGAGAACAGATGAAGGAAGCCATGCGCTATGCCGGTCCTCGCATGTTGTGGCATCATCCTGTTTCGGCTATCAAACATTTGATTAGAGAATTATGACGTTAAACTATTAAAGCCCAACAACATGGAACTAAGACAACTTCGTATATTTCTGACATCGGCAGAGACACTTAATTTCTCTGACGCAGCCAAGCAGATGTTTATGACGGTAAGTGCTTTGACACAGAATATCAAGACACTCGAGCAGGAATTGGGGATGCCTCTTTTTGACCGTACCAGCCATAGTGTTTTCCTCACGGAAGCAGGAGAGCATTTTGTTGCGTACGCTCAAGAAACCCTTCGTGCAGCCGACGAGGCAAAAGCTCGCATGCAAGATTTTGCTAAATTGAATTGTGGCAAACTGCGTGTGGGCATCACTCATGCTTTCACACACATGGTAACTGAAGTAACTACAATGCTTTGCAAGCTTTATCCGAATATTGAGGTCGAAATCAGATACAAGACTGTCGATGAAATGATGCTCATGCTCACCGCTCATCAGTTGGATATGGTCTTATGCTATAAGCCGACCAAGATGGATGCCCGTATTGAGACAGAGCGTCTTTTCGATGATAAGTTAGGAGTAATCATGAAGAAGGAACATCCACTTGCCAAGAATACAAGTCTGACGATTGACGATATTTCAAAGTACTCGTTTGCCCTGCCATCCAAAGGACTTCAGGCTCGGACTTATCTTGACGAGATGCTGGCCAAAAGAGGTAAAGAACTGAATATCAAGGTAGATCTGAATGTGTCGACTACATTGCTTGGGTTTGTACGTAAGAGCAGCATGCTCTCTGTCTTAGCTTGTAATGCCGTCAAGGATTACGCAGACCTTTGTGCTGTTCCAATTGCTGACGATGAGAACAGCATGACAGGATGTATCCATACGCTCAAATGTGCATACTGTAAGTATTCTCAACGAGAGTTCGTCCGGTTATTGAACGAATATATTCATTTTCACCAATATGAGGCATAGTCAAAGTAAAAACTGCTTTCGCATATTCTAAAAACGGACACTTTATCATCTAAAGATTTATAGCTAACTTTGCACACGAAAACGAACTTAGTTATAACTCTAATAGATTTAAGACAATGACACTCAAAAGTTTACTCAAGGATTGGACATTACCCCTCAGCATGGTAGTAGGTACCATTAGTTATGTGGCACTTACGCAGATTGCTGCTCTGCATGACACCAAGGTGATGCTGGCTGCAATGATACCTTATCTGCTGCCGTCGCTCATCTTTGTGATGCTGCTCTTCAGCTACTGCAAGATAGAACCTCGCGACCTGAAACCTCGCTTGTGGCACCTTTGGCTCATCCTGATTCAGATGGCAGAGGTAGCACTCATGGTGTGGTGGCTGAGGAATAATGAACAAAGCGAGTGGCGACCACTTTTTGAGGCATGGCTTGCCGTCTTTATTGCTCCTATGGCAGCGGTAGGCGCTGTAGTGACCCAGAAGATTGGTGGCAATGCAGCTACGGCAACTACCTACACCATCATCTCAAGTACCTTCACCGCCATCGCAGTTCCTCTAGTTTATCCTTTGGTAGAACCAGGAATAGGCATGACCTTCCTCGAGCTCTTCCTCAAGATTCTATCTCGTGTCTTCCCTACTATCATGGCTCCGCTTGCTATTGCTCTCTGCCTGAAGTGGCTAATGCCAAAGGTACATAAGTTTGTGGCAGAGAAGTCAAAGGACTATAGTTTCTACATGTGGGGCATTTGTACTGCAGTCAATACGGCACAGATCATCCGTAGCATCGTCTCTTCGCCAGGATCAGGCAGTATGGTGGTGTGGATTTGCGCAAGCGTAGGCCTCATCGTCTGCATACAGTTCATCATCGGCAAACGCATAGGTTCAGCCTACAACGACACCATAGCTGCTGGTCAGGGATTGGCACAGAAGAATACCGTCCTCTCCATCTGGATGGCGATGACCTTCCTCAATCCACAAGCCGCCATTGGTCCCGGTGCCTGCCTCTTGTGGCAGAATGTTTTCAACAGCTGGCAGATATGGAATTATCAGCGAAAGAAATAACAAAACAAATGAAGTAATGTTCTATATAGAAATATTCATTTACTACGTTCTTGCTATCAATCTTGTCACTTTCATCGTGTATGGTATTGACAAGCTAAAAGCAAAGAAGGGATGGTGGCGACTCCCCGAGGCCTCTCTGCTCATGCTTGCTGTGGTCGGTGGCAGCATCGGTGCATGGTGTGGAATGATGGTATGGCGACATAAAACAAAACACTTGCTCCGAGCTTGCTCGCCTGAGCACCAAAACAAAATAAATAACGAGCGAAGAAATTCAAGATTGGTGTGCCTGCTATACTACTTACACAAATTGCTCTTTATCTTTATGCGTACACGAATATCTATAGTGAATAAAAATGAAGAAGATACTAATAACAGGTGCCAGCGGATTCTTAGGCAGTCGTCTTGTTATTCATTTCAAAAATAAGTACGATCTACTTTTGCCTTCTCACGCTGAACTGAATGTCAGTCGTGAAGAAGCTGTCAGGGACTATATGGAGGAACAGCGTCCTGATGTGGTGATACATTGTGCTGCGCTAAGTAATACATGGTATTGTGAGCAGCATCCAGATGAGTCGCATCGCGTGAACGTGCAAGGCACGGTAAGAATTGCTAAGGCATGTAAACTGACTGGGGCCAAACTCATATTCATGTCCAGCGATCAGGTGTATAATGGAACGCCAATGCTCGGTCCTCTCAAAGAAGATGATGTTCTGCAACCAGTCAATGTTTATGGTCAGCACAAACTGGAGACTGAGCAACGCGCTCTGTGGAATAATCCTGATTCTGTCGGACTGAGATTGACATGGATGTACGATTTGCCTGATAGTCCTTTGAAGCTAAACTCGAATATATTGGTCAATCTACAGAAGACATACAACGAAGGAACTACCATCAAAGTTGCAATGCACGAATATCGTGGTGTATCATACGTTTGGGAAGTAGTAAGGAATATAGAGAAAGCCATGCCCCTGCCAGGCGGTATCTATAACTTCGGCAGTGGTAACAACATGAACAGCTATGAACTTTTCTTGCAGGCAGCCTCTCTTATGGGGCTAAAAGATGCTTCAAACTGGATTCTGCCAGATGAAGAAAGATTCTCCGAACAAGATAGGAATCTTACAATGGATAGTGAGCTCATTGAGCAACATGACATCCGATTTTTTGATAGTGTTAATGGAATAGAAGAAGCTATAAAGAGACCATACAGAATATAAACCTATGAGAAAAGTAAGTCGCCAACCGAACGAGCAGCGAGAGCAGAGTCAAGTAAACTTGAACTCTGCCGAGTCGCGAATGAGGAAGACATCCCGTCAAATGCCTGCAGAATGGGCATTAGAGGTGTTCGACAAAGCACCTTATATTACTGTCAGTATGACCCTTCGACAAGGCTCAGGACAGGCCGAAACTGATGGTACACCTTACGCCGTACCATTGTCTTTAGTGCGAACAAGTGAGAAGACTTTCTACTTCCATTGTGCAATGGAAGGAAAGAAACTGGACATACTGCGTCAGAATCCACGGGTATGCCTGAGTGCTGTTACGAAGTGTAAGCCTACTGTCGGTCCTAAGGATGGCAGCTTCACACTTGAGTTCAAGTCAGCTATTGCATTTGGAGTGGCAGAGGAGGTAACTGATGATGCGGAGAAGACAGAAGCCCTTCGTGCTATTTGCTTACGTTTTCTGCCAAAGCACATGCCTGCCTTTGATGCTTCAATTGCAAGAAGTCTGGGACGTACTGCTGTGGTTAAGATCACTCTCACCGAACCTCCTGTTGGTAAGCGTAAACAGTATGATGCTCAGGGTGAGGAGATGAAGTATAAATGATAATGAAGTGCTACCAAAAAGGTTGCAAATGTTAAAATAGTCATATTTTGTACAGAAAAACAAGAATATATTTGTTTATTGTACGAAATATGACTATCTTTGCATCGCAATTTTGCTAAAGCACCGCGACCCAACTATCGCTGATCACCGCTAAATCGCTCAGCGAGGATTTGCTAAGGCAAACGTTGCATCCAAATTACATTTATAGATCACGAATGAGTCCGTTTGATTATATCGGTAATGTACCTTTTGATATTGGTGTGCTAAGTTCCATTTTTCCTCAGAACAAGCATATCAACGAGAAGGCACGTGCACTTGAAAATGCCGGTAAGATAATAAGGCTAAAGAAGGGCATGTATGTTGCAAGCAGTCAGGAAACAGGGAAGCCGCTGTCACACGAACTGATAGCAAATCATATTTACGGTCCTTCATACGTAGGAAGGGAATATGCCCTGAGGTATTATGGTTTGATACCGGAAAGAGTCTATACGCTTACATCGGTCACCATAAAGCATTCACGGGATTTTGAGAACCCAACTGGCAATTACACTTATCAGAACTGTTCACCGGAATACTACCACATCGGTCTTAGAATAGCGCAGGCCGATGGCGTAAACTTTGTGATAGCCAGCCCAGAGAAAGCTCTGTGCGACGTCATCAATTTCAGCAAAAACCTCAATCTTCGCTTTTTAACTGACGTCGAGGTTTATCTGGAAGAAGACATTCGTTTTGATACCGATGAACTCGCATCACTTGACCTTGAAGAGTTGAAGGCCTGTGCACGGGTTAGCAGAAAGAGAAACAGTATTAATACATTAATCAAGTATATAGAACATGTCAGACATATTTGACCAGATGCTCAGACAGCATAACACCGAAGGTGAACAAGGCAGGAAGAACGCCCTCTACGAGGTGATGCAACAAGTAGTATTGAGCGGACTGTATCGAGGTAGTTTCTTCAAGGAGGCAGCCTTCTATGGTGGCACATGCCTCAGAATATTTCATGGCTTGAGGCGTTATTCTGAGGACATGGACTTCTCGTTATTGGAGAAAAATCGGGCCACGAGAAGGAACAGCGAGTCCTTCCTTCTTGCTTTCAACTTATGAGGTAACGTTCGAAACCATCCCCAATGATGCTTGAAGTGAATGAGCGAGAGTATGATAAAGCCCAAGGCAATGGCGATGTGTGCACAGAGCCAGAAGGTGTGTACTTCCGACTGCGGATGATGTTCAACCACACCGTCAAGTATCTGACCAGATACGGCAGTAAGGATGACGCATGCTTTGGCAGTAAGTCTTGCTGGCAAGGCAAGAGTGAATAGCATCTCTCCGGGATGGATAGAAACGTCCGAAGATGCTTCAACTGCGAGTGGCTATGCAGAATATGCAGGTCCCGATGCCACTCAACAACCAGTCGGTCGTGTGGGTAATCCTTTGGACATCGCCAATATGGTACTATTTCTCTGCTCCGACAAGGCTGGTTTCATCACCGGTGAGAACATCTGCATCGACGGCGGCATGACCAAGCAGATGATTTACCATGGAGAGCATGGATGGAGATTAGACCAATAATTATTAAGTTACAATGGCACGTATCGAAGAAGAAAAGAAGACCGTCTGACAGATGGTCGAGATATACTGCAGAGGGCATCGTCATAGGGATAATGGGATTTGCGAATAGTGCTCTGCCCTACTCGACTACGCCTTTGCCCGGCCCTATGTCGTACATACAAACGCGAAACGCGCAAAAGCCGAGGGATGATCAATCTCCCCGGCTTTTGTAAACTATGTGACGGACAAACACACAGTTGTTGTTATTCATCGCGATATTCGAGAATATCACCAGGCTGACAGTCAAGGGCTTTGCAAATAGCTTCGAGGGTGGAGAAACGAACGGCCTTTGCCTTACCCGTCTTCAACACAGAGAGATTGGCGGCCGTTATACCTATTCTCTCAGCAAGTTCCTGCGATGACATCTTGCGACGGGCCATCATCACATCTACATTTACTATTATACTCATGATCGTTGTGGGATTATACGGTGAGAGAATTCTCTTTTTCAAGATTTGCCCCTACCCAGTATATGATGCTAATGAGCAAGACGAGGACGGGCATACTCAAGCCAGGCAGAATAATGGAGACAGCAAGATGGGTAGTGACATAGGTTGCGATGGTAAGTACGATGTTGAGGATTGCCAATACAATAAACAGTTTCCCCAGCTGTATGTCAAAAAGGAAACCACGGCGAAGCACGGCCAGTGTGCGTAGAATGAAGAAGAGACCAGCACCGGTGAGCATGATTGCACGCATACAATTGTAGATTGCGATAGTATGAACTTCACCCTCAGTAGATTCAATATCCTCGAAGATAGCATAGTAGTGCATGATGCAGATGGCGAAACTGGCAGCCAGAATGAGAGCTGCAACAATGAATACCCAGTAGGTGATTCTAATCAATTTGTTACTTTTCATAATTTATTTATTGTTTTACGATAATTAATTTCGGTGCAAAGGTATATTTATTTTTTTATACCTCCAAATAAAATCGAGAAAAAATTATCGATAAACAATATTTTGATGATTTTGGACCGTGAACTCGGTTTCAACAAGGCAACTCTCTTGGTCGATCCAGAAAACGAAAATGCCAAGCGTTTATACCGTAAACTTGGTTTCACAGATGACTCTGATATCTATGCCTTTGGTCAGATATTCTGGAAATGGACAAAGAAAATTAATTAGAGAAATATGGTAGAATGGAATAAAGGAAAACAGAAGCAACTATGACCGAAAACGAGAAATGCATGGCTGGCGAGCTTTATGACTGCCACTCACCAGAGTTTATTGAGCGGAAGGCACGCGCTACAGAGTGGATGCAGAGGTACAACGCCCTGCCCTATTCAGAGCGTAGTAAACGCTATGGCATGCTGAAGGAATTCCTTGGCAGCGTAGGCACATATGTGTCTATTGGTGATGATGTCATCATAGGCTTTGGTGATAATATCCATATTGGTAACAATGTCAGCATCAACTATCGCTGTACACTTATTGACTGCAATGAAATCATTATCGGCAATGATGTGCTGATTGCGCCTTGCGTGCATATAAATACTGCCTCACATCCTGTCGTGTTAGAGGAACGACTGACCAAGGATTGGAAACCCGAAACAGGCGAATATCGTTGGCGCACCTACGCCAAGCCTATCCGTATTGGCAATGGCTGTTGGATAGGTGCTGGAGCAACCATCATAGCTGGCGTGACCATAGGCGATGGTGCTGTAATTGCCGCTGGTGCTGTTGTAACTGAGGATGTAGCACCACGGACATTAGTTGGTGGTGTACCTGCAAAGTTTATCAAGGGTGTATAATATAGAACTATTTAGTAATCTCAGTACCCTTTTGGAACGACAATTTTCTTTGAATTGTAGATATAAATGCCACTATGTACATGACTGGGCGCTATTTGCCCTGTCAGTTGATAATAACGGGCATTGCATCCTTTCTCAATACCAGATGAACGAGGTGAGGCAATACCGGTGGGTTGTCGGAAATCCCTGAAAGCCTCCAGCGCATCGCGGGAATTCAGGCGATGAGTACTGTTGTCCCAAAGACCACGGTTGAGCCAACTGCCCATGACGGGATGCGCACTCGTGCCATTGCCATTCTCCTCTGGACACCAGTAGTAGATGCCCGTGACAGGAAGTGCATTGAGGGTACTGACAAGGTCCTTGAGGAACTGTGCCTGTCCCGCCTTGGTGAAGGGCCAGTCCTGACAAACAGCATCAGAGGGTCCCCACTGGTAGTTCCAAGCCGTCTCGACAACCTGTATCTCCTTTGAGGGAAAGGCTTCATGGAGCGACTGAACGGTAGCAGAGAGCGCTGCCAGATTGCCATGCCAAAAGGGATAGTAGCTAAGACCGATAATGTCAAAGTCGTGAAGACCAGCCTTGTCCATCCACGTATAGAAATTCAAAGCCTCGGCAGCCACACCTGAACGCTCGATGTGCAGAACTATCTTTGCATCAGCCGCCTCGGAAGCACGCACCCCCTCTGAGGCTGCCTTCAGTAGGATAGCTGTACGATCGGCGTTCTTCTTCTGCGAAGTCTTTCCACTTACGTTCTCATCGTATGTGTTCCATTTGGGGTCGAGCCAGAAGGCATTCGTCTTTTGGTCCTTGCCCGAGAGGTTGTCCCACAACATACCATAACTCACCTCATTGCCTATCTGCACAAAGTCGGGTTTGGCACCAGCCTCAGAGAGTGCGTTAAGGCTCTCAGTGGTATAGGTCTTAACCTTACTGGCCAATGATTCTACGGCTGTACGTTTGTCAAATCCCCACGATGTAGGTATCCACTGCTGAGAGGGATCCGTCCAGGTGTCGGAATAGAAGATATCGAGTAGAAAAAGCATGCCAGCATCCTTGATACGCTTGCCAAAGGCTGTGACGTACTCGATGTCCTGCTGGGTACTGACGTCAGCATCTAGTGAAGGATCGACCATCAGACGAACACGTACGGCATTCCATCCTGCCTCATCGCGCATGAAGGTCAGAAGGTCAGGAATCACCTTCCCATCCTCGGTATAGAACTGCTGCCCCGCAATCTCGTATGCGGGAAGCAGGGAGAGGTCGCCACCAATTGTTTGCGCAAACAAAATGCCCCCTCTAACTCCCCCAAGGGGGGAGGAGAGGAGGACGGAGGCAAGTATCAATAGTTTTGGTAATAGGTTTCTGCTCATTTTTACTTATGTAGAATTAATGCGGATTGTGGCGCAACAAGGGCTTTTCCACCACTGACGATGCCAAGGCCCTGGGTGTTCACTACCCCATCGCGAACAACGGCTGTCCACTCGCCCTGAGGAATAACAACCTGTTTTGCCTGTCGGTTAGCATTGAGGATAACAACGATTTGCTTCCAGCTATCACCTGCAGCTGTTCCATTGAGGGTGTAGGCAATCAGGCAGTCCTCTGTGGGGAGGAAATGAAGGTTATGACGCACCATCTCAGCATCACCCATACGGAAGGCAGGATGCGCCTTACGCAAGGCGATCAGTCCGCTGTAGTAACTGAACACATGTGGATATTTGCGAAGGTTGGACCAGTTGATCTGATTGATGGAGTCGGGCGAGTTATAAGAGTTGTGCACACCCTTCTTGTCGCGCATCACCTCTTCGCCAGCCCACAGGAAGGGTACACCCTGAGAGGTCAGCACACAAGTCTGTGCCAGCATATCCAGACGAGCCAGTTCATCATCCTGGATGCCCGGGATGCTGGTACGCAGACGGTCCACCAGACTCATGTCGTCATGACAACTCACGTACGACACATGCTGATAAGGCTGTGCCGTCCAAGGTTCCTTGCTGTAGTTAACCTTAGTCATATCTACATCGGGATGGGCAATACCTCCCACAAGACCGAACTTGATGCTCTCCTCATTACCCTTCAAAGCATTGAGGAAGGCCGGCTGATGATCGTCGGAGAATGGACCACGAATAGCATCACGCATGTCATCAGCAAAAGCACCAATGCCAGGCAACTGATGGGTATAGGCCTTCATGGCACATTGCTCATTGGGGATGGCAGGTGCACCAGCAGCCCAACCCTCGCCATAGATAGTGATGGTGGGGTCAATCTTATCCATCTCGGCACGGATGAGACGCATCGTCTCCTGATCATGGATACCCATGAGGTCGAAACGGAAACCATCGATATGATATTCCTCTACCCAATAACGCACGCTCTCCAGCATGAACTGGCGCATCAAGGGTTTCTCAGAGGCTGTCTCGTTGCCACAACCAGATGCATCTGAATAAGACCCCCTACCCCCCTTTAGGGGGGACTGATTACTATTGACATCAGTAGATTTCCTTACTTTTGCTCCCCCTATAGGGGGTTGGGGGGTCCGCCTATAATAATAATCGGGATAGGTCAGCTGGAAATTGCTGTTCGCAATGTTCATGGTGTGATTATAGACCACGTCCAGAATGACACGGATGCCGGCTTTGTGCAATGCCTGAACCATCTGTTTGAACTCACGTATGCGAACCTCGGGAGTGGCAGCATCAGTGGAATAACTACCTTCGGGCACATTATAGTTCAAGGGGTCGTAGCCCCAGTTGTACTGAGGGAGTTCGGGCTTCGACTCATCCACCGTGGCATAGTCATACGAGGGAAGAATCTGCACAGCATTGATACCCAACGTCTTGAGGTACTGCAGATTGTGTGGCTCTGTCAGTGCCAGGAACTTACCCTTGTAGCGACTCTTGCTACTGGGATGGATGGAGAAGTCGCGATGATGCATCTCATAAACCACGAGGTCTGAGGGTGTCTTGATGGCGGGGCGTACATCCTGGTTCCATCCCTCAGGATCAGTTTCCGAAAGGTTTACCACCGCTGCACGCTTGCCATTGACGCCTACAGCCTTGGCAAAGGTACCTGGGCACTCGCCCTGACCGATGTCGAAAGTGTAGAATTTGCCTTTTAGGTCACCAGTGACTGTTCCCTGCCAACGATCCTTGCCCACCCTCTTCAACTGCAGTGTCTGCGAGGGTTGCTGACTATCGGCGCGGTCATAGACACGTACCCGTACAGCCTTGGCTTTGCTGGGTGCATTGAGCGTGAACACACTCTTCTCCTGACTGTACTGCAACTCATTGAACTGTGTCTGCGCCATGGCTACACCGGTGAAAAGTGAGAAGTGAAAAGCAATAAGCAGAAAGATTTTCTTCATATCTCTTCAATTTACAATACTATATAACATCCCGCCCTTTGGGAGGGCTTGGGTGGGCTTTATCGCCAACTGTTTTTAATCATGTCCATAATCCTGCTATTGAAATCGTTTGCTGCACGCAGATCCTCGAGGTTGAGGTGCATGCGGTAACGCCAGTAGTGGCGTGGATTGGCAGGAATGTTGATACGCTCGGCACCGGCATCCTCCAAACGGAGTGCCTCGGAACAAGCCAACCAGTCCTGTACGGTGATGATGCAAAGGGCAGAAGGACAGTTGAGGTGACGCTGCACCATGTCAGTGGCTAACCACTCGGGCATAGGATGAGGTGCGGGACCTCCATGACCCAGATACTGGTTGTAGAACTGCTGCGACTCATCCCAATCCTCGTCCCACCACATACGCATAGTGGCACTGTCGTGACTGGAAATGGTGCAGACACTGCGCCAGGGATTGCGATCCAGAATACCCCACTTCACGCTGCTGTCCTTGGGCATCGAAACGAGTTCGAGTGAGAGAATCTGCAACTGATTCATCACCCAAGGCACACAATCTGGTACCATGCCAAGGTCCTCAGCACATACCAACATATCCGTAGCATCCATAAGCACAGGCAGTTTCTTCATTGCCTCCTCATACCAGAACTGGTTGTTGCGACGATAGAAATAGTCGTTGTAGAGACGGTTGAAATTGTCCTTATCGTGCTGCCAAAGGGTCTCGTAGACAGGGTCCATCTGTACGGAAATACGGGGATGGTAGAGGTGAGGATTCTTATGGTCGCGCAGGAAGAGCACATTGCTGATAAGGGAATAGAGACCATCGCGGATATTGAGCATCTCCTCCTGAGTGACATGGAGAGAATAGACGGCCTTGGTCTCGAACCACTCCTCTACCTGCTTTTGTGTGGAGAATTCATCCCTCAACTCCCATATATCATCGTGTGAGTGCTTCAGAAACTGACTCTTCACCAGGTCTGATTTGCCGGGGAAGAAACGGTCTATCACCCAATCGGCGATGAAGGGTCGCGTCATGAACTGCTCGTCGAGCCAAAGGCCATAACCGTGTATTTCATCCATAGACAAACCAAGGGAGGGCTGGAACTGACCCAAGAGACCGTGTACAGCATGCGTAGGAATCTCCCAGATACGGAAGAAACCCAAAACGTGATCAATGCGGTAAGCGTCAAAATATTTCGCCATGTTCTGGAAACGCTGAATCCACCACTGACAACCGTCTTTCAGCATCTCGTCCCAATTGTAGGTGGGGAAACCCCAGTTCTGACCATTGACAGAGAAATTATCGGGTGGAGCACCAGCCGAACCATTCATATTGAAGTAACGAGGCTCCATATCCACATCACAACCATAACGGTTCACACCAATGGGGATATCCCCCTTCAACATCACACCCTGCTGCTTGGCATGCTCATGAGCAGCTGTCATTTGCTGGTCAAGGAGATACTGCACATAGCGATAGTAGTTCTCCTCAAGAATCCAATCAGCTGGACGCTCTGCCCAAGCCTTGTCACGCTTCACACAATAGGCAGCGTAGCCGTCAATCCAATGAGCAGAATCAGCGAGGAACTGCTTGTATGCCTTGGTACGACACACACTCCTGTACTCCTGTTGATAGAGGAACTGGAGGAAACGGTTCTTAGCATTGTTTACACGCTCGTAGTCAATCTGTGTCAGGGCGTTCAGTTCGGGCTGCAAGGTATCAAACTCAGCCTGCAAGGCCTCGTCCTTCAAGCGGGGCAACTGGCGAAGATCGATATACTGAGGGTGCAACGCATAGATACTGATGGCACTATAGGGATAACTGTCCACCCAAGTATGGCTTGAGGTGGTATCGTTGATGGGCAGAATCTGCAGAATCTTCTGATGTGTCTCGTGACACCAGTCAATCATCTGGCAAAGGTCGCCAAAGTCACCAACACCAAAACTGCCTTTTGAACGCAAAGAGAAAACGGGTACGGCACTACCAGCAATACGGGTGCCTTCAGGTAAATGTTTCATAATCAGACCTCCTACTTCTTAATAAATACTACAGAAACGGCACCTGCAAGTAGCAATACACCTGCTACGACGAGCATCATCACCTGCTCACCGCCAAGTGCCTGAAGGATGACTCCACCACAGACGGCAGCGACAATCTGAGGCAGACAAATGGTGCAGTTGAAGAGACCAAGATAGGTTCCCATCTTGGGATTACCCTGTAAGGCATTGGTGAAGAAGATGAAGGGGAATGCCAACATGGCTGCCCAAGCACAACCCACCAGGAAGAAGGAACCCCAGATGACGTATTGGTCAGTAATGAACATCGCAGAAATGAAGCCCACGCCACCTAAAACCAAACTCAGGGCGTAGGTCAGCTTATCCGATTTCAGCGCTTTCGAGATGAAGGGAATGCATGCTGCCCATACCACACTGCCTATGGCCTGAATGGCAAAGACCACGCCTACCCAGTTACCTGCAGCCTGATAACCCTCGCTGTGCACGTCGGTTGTACCCCAGCATTGTGCAGCCAACGAACCATTGGTATAGGTCCACATGTACATGAACGCTGCCCAGCAGAAGAACTGAACGAGTCCGATAGTGAGGAATACGGGTAATACACGCTGCTTATCCTTGGGGGCATGTGCATTCATTTCTTCCCCTATAGTGGGTTGGGGGGTCCATGCTTCCAACTGCTCAGGACTGTACTCCTTTACATTGGCTGTGGTGTAGATGACACAGAGGATGAGAATAGCAGCGCCTACATAGAAACTGTAGATAACCGAGTTGGGGATAACGCCTTCAGGTGCAACGTTCTGTACACCTAAATAGGTAAAGATGAAGGGGAAGAGATAACCCACCAGCGAACCAGCATTGCAAAGGAAAGACTGGATACTGTAGGCTGTAGTCTTCTGCTCTTCATTGACCATATCACCCACCATCATCTTGAAGGGCTGCATGGCAATGTTGATGCTCGTATCAAGAAACATCA
>DCIS01000137.1:18382-33080 GCA_002317475.1 Prevotellaceae bacterium UBA1720
TATACCGATAATGGGTTGTACAATCATTCCCATCAAGGGAGGCAGAATCCAGAAGAAGGACAACTGATGAGGATCGGCACCCAGGGTAGCAAAGATACGACTGATGTTAGCACTCTGCAAGGCGTAGGCTATCTGTACGCCAAAGAATCCGGCACTCAGATTGAAGAGTTTCCAGAAGGATAGGTTAGGTAATTTCATTTAGGGTTATGAGGTTATTTGATTATTTTCTTTCCATTTCGGATGTAGATACCATGGGCATTTGCAGCGTTTACCTTACGACCAGACAAGTCGTAACTGCTCCCGGTCATTGGAACAAGGGCTGGTGAGAGGGACATTATGGCAGTAGTATGATCTGCTGTCACGTCCTGGTAAACCACCTTGCCCCCCGTGATGGTGGCGGTATAGAACTTGTCAGAGGTAATTCCCTTGATATCAGAGGTCTGAGGCTTACCACTACCTTGGTTGAAGATGATGTTCACCTCGTAGTCTTTGGTTTTGATGGTGAAGTCCTGGTAGTACCACGTCTCACCATCAATGACTTTGGTCTGACCAGTCATTAACTTACCTGGCCAGTCATTCAGGATTGACTTGGTGTCCCATGCATAGAAATAGACAGGGGTGAAGTCTGCCTTGCAATATATGGTGATGGTGTAAGGTTGGAACTGTTCCTCCTCGGTCTGTTCAGCTTTCTCCTCGGCCTCAATCTGCGCAAGACGCGTGTTCCACGTAGCAACCAATTCGTTTGACAACCAAATGGCATAGTGGTGTCCTGTCAGCACCTTGGCATGAGTAGTGCTGTAATCAGCAGGAGTCCATTTCGTAGCACCGGAGCCAACGACTACGATAAGCGAACCGTTTGTGCCAGTTACAATGTTTGAGAAGACTGTTCCGCTGCTGATGATGTTTGTGTATTCACTCTCGCATGTGATGCCTGCCACTTGACGCGCAGCAATCTGTCGGCGAATGTCAGACTTACAGTCAATCCAGTGCTTCAAGAACACACATGGCGTGCCTGGCATACTCAGCATATAGGCATTGGCTGCTACGGTATCCTTCTTCAGAGGATCCAAAGGCTCCGATGCACTACGATACTGTGTGTCGTGGTTCTCCACAAAGGTCACAGCCCATTTCTTGTAGCTCTTCTGATATGCCAAAGGACGATTGGCAGCATCCTTGGTGTTATCAATCAGGTTTGTGCAGTTTCCATTGTTGAAAGCATCACGCACTCGATAGCGGAACTGGAAATCAAAGGCGGCACTTGTAGGTGTGCCACCACTGCTGGTACCATCAATCCAATTCTTGATCTTGGTGCTGCTATCCCAGTACTCTCCTACTGAGAACTGTGGTTTGGCTGCTACGTTGTACTCCCTTACATAACCTGCTCCGAAGCCCTTGACCATGTCATATCGGAAACCGGCGTAGCCTAGGTCGTTCAAAAGGAAATCTTCGTATGCCTTTATAATGCGCTTGACATTGGCGCTTGCGTGGTCGAGGTCGCGACAACCGTCCCAACCCTCACCTGTATCATCGTTAGCGGAGAGACTGACTCCGTCTTTGTTTGCTTGCGTAAGTGTAGCTCCGCCATCGTCGTTACGGCAGATGTCGGTGCTAAGGAACTGGTAGGTCTCACCTTTGTAGGTCTCCTTAGGGAAATCAAACCAGCCCAATGAATTATGGTGATTGATTACAACATCGGCTATGGTACCAATGCCGTTTTGTTTGAAGGTGGTGATCATGGAACGCAACTCAGCCTCGTTACCGAAAGTTGACGTCTGGTTCCAATAATAGAGGGGCAGGTAACCCATGTTGCCACTGTCTGAACAGTAACCTGAGTTAGGCACCCACACATAGTTGAAGTAATGACCAAGCGTCTCGGCCTGCTTCTCCAGTCTCGTCCAGCGAGTTTCTGTAAAACTGTCCCAATAGAAGCCCTGGAGCATCACGTCCTGGGCGAACGAATTGAATATTGAGAATTGAAAATTGAAAATTGTCAATACTAAAAGGAGACGCTTCAACATAATAAAATGGTTAATGTTTAATGTTCAAATATAAGGAAAGTGAGCAGGCAGACACAATGTTGCCTGCTCACTTAATGATAGATGTTATTCTACAGTTGCATGCAACTTGAAGTCGTCCTTTGTCGACTTTGTACGCTCCAGGTACAGACGGATGGTAGTACCAACTGCACTGAGATTTCCTCCATTGTACTGCAGGTCGTTCAAGTCTCCACCAAGATTTACGTCCCAGTTACCATTCGAAGTGAACTTCCAGCCATTGGCGTTAACACTGGCACCTGTGATTTCCAGGCAGTGAGCATCCTTGTTGTAGGTCAGCTTCTGAGCATCGTCATTTGCATTCCAACCGTTGAAATCACCAACCAAACGCCAAACGTAGGGGGTTGCCTTAATTGAACGGTTCTCCAGGCTAACCTCCACGAGGTATATGCCTGCCTCACCGCTGAAGCTGATGTTGCCACCACCGTTGAGAGTGATGTTGTCAGAGCACTTGTCCTGAGCGAAGTCATTACCATTGTACTCGCCATCCCAAGCAGCACGGGGAGTGAACTTGAAGTCACCGTCCATGTAAGCATATCCTGTGAAGGCCTGCTTATCCTTGTCCCATGCCAGGACAGGACAAACTTCGTGGTTCCAACCGCTGCCGTTTCCAATCAGGTAGATGGGATCTGGAATCTCAGGAACAGCCTCAACTGCATAAGTGCTCTCCATCATGTTGACGGTAATCTTATACTTTGCACCTGGATTAGCTGCCTCGTCAATGATAATGTCATTACCGGGGCAAGAAATCTGACCGCCCATCGTGGTCTCAGCGCCTGATACAGCACCAAACACACCGTCCCAACTACCATTAGCACTTGCAGGGGCAATCTTAAACTTGTTCTCGCCACCCTGTGCAGGGATAACGCAAGTGAATACGGAATTCTCGTATACGTCACCACCACCGTTGTCCAGTTTGTATGACTGGTCGTTGATGTTCCAACCATTTACGGTACCAACCAGATAGTACGCACTCTCGATAACCGGAGCTTGTGGTTTTACAACGAAAGTCAGTTCGCCAGACTTCAGAGGAGTGTACAGAGGAGTCAGCTGAGCGTCAGTTGTCTTGCTCTTTCCAGTTGCTGTAACAACACCGATAACGGTACGCTCAGTTGGAGCTGGGCTGTAGAGATAGACAATGGCCTTCTGCAGATCCTCAACAGCAACCTTACCGTTACAGTCAACATCTACGTTGTAATCCTTGTCATTTGCCTTCAGTGCCAGTCTGCCATCCTTAACGGAATCCACCTTCTCGTCCAGGCCGAACTGTACCAGCTGTATACTATCGCCTCCCAGTGATGCAATATCAATGGTCTGACTGGCAGCATTTGCGATTGTCACATTCAGGGTCTGTGCAGACTGCTGTGTATTCTGCTCAGGCTGAACCCAATCTGTGTAGTCACCGTTGCAGGATGTCAGTCCTAAAACGATTGAGGCTACGAATAATATTTTCTTATACATAATGTTCTTATTTAAAAGTTTTACTCTACTGTAGCTGTGAACTTGAAGTTATCCTTGTTTGCCTTGGTACGCTCCAGGAACAGACGGATGGTGGAACCAGTCATTGTGATATTTGCACCATCGCGTGTAAGATTGTTCAGTTCACCGCCATAGTTAACATCCCAGTTGCCGTTAGAAGTGAACTTCCAACCAGCATCTGTAACAGCCGCACCGGTAATCTCCAGGCAGTGAGCATCCTTGTTGTAAGTCATGATCTGAGTATCGTCATCAGCCTTCCAACCATTGAAGTCACCAACCAGACGCCATACGTATGGAGTAGCTGTCAGCGTCCTCTTGTCCAGATTAACCTCGACGAAGTAGATGCCGGCCTCGCCCGTGAAGCTGATGTTGCCACCACCGTTGAGCGTGATGTTGCTTGAACAGTTTGCCTGATCAAAGTCATTGCCATTGTACTCAGCGTCCCAACCGTCATTTGGCGTGAACTTGAAGTCACCATCCATGTAAGCATAGCCACAGAGAGCCTCCTTGTCGTCATCCCAAGCAAGAACAGGACAAACGCCATGATTCCAGCCGTTACCATTACCAGGCATATAGATGGGCTCTGGATTATCCTTAACGTAAGGCAACTGATAGTAAGGCTTAACATTTACCGTTACAACGTTAGACTCAATTACAGACTCCTTGATGATGTTGCCGGCACCAGCCTCAATACGAGCCTCGACACGTACACTCACCTTCATAGGATCACACTCCTTGTTCTCTTCCCACTTTGTGACACCATCTGCAGAAGTGAACTGGTTCCAACGATTCAGAGCCAGGTTGATATCCGCTGCCAGAACAGTGGTCTTTGTTGTTGAATAGATGTTGTCGATGATAACATAGTCAAAATCAGCATCACCACTATATGTGCCTGCCTTGGTATCAATCTTGCTGGCATCAAATGCCTTAGTAAACTGACCAGAGGGAGACAGCATGACTTTATATACAACACCCGAACCTGCCATATTGCCAAGAGGAGCACCATTATCAGTATATTTGGGTTGGTTCCATGATAATGTGATACCGTCGTCGGCAGTCATTGCAGCCAAGTCAACCACACTCTCGCCAAACTCAGGCTGTAACACCTCGAATGACTCTGGCGTAATAATGGTGGGATTAGAGTCGTTATCATCCGAGCAACTACTCAGCATGAAGGCTACACCCAGGCCCAACGCCATGAATGAAAATATCTTATTGAATTTCATGTCAATTGTTATTTTATTATTTCACTATCCTTCTCCTTGAAATCACCCTTTCCCCCTTCGGGGAGAGGGCTAAGGAGAGAGGAATATTATTTATAACCCTCGTTTTGCTTCAGGTTCTTGTTGGCCAAAAGCTCGTCTGATGGCAAGGGGAAGAGGTTGAAATGCTCGTCAAAGTTCTGACCAACCTGGTTTCCACCCTTCCATTCCCATGTGTAAGTAGCACTGTTGCCACCAAACTGACCAAAGCGGATGAGGTCTGTTCTGCGGTAACCCTCGCAATAGAATTCACGGGCACGTTCGTCCAGAATATCATTCAGCGTGTAAGAGTTCTTTGCAGAAGCGTTGGCACGGTTACGGATAGCATCCATTGCATTGGCACCGTCACTACCCTTTGACAGCGCTGCACCACTAATGCGAGCCTCTGCCTCAGCAAAGTTCAGATAAGCCTCTGCAACACGCAGCAGGAAGAAGTCGCCATCTACGGTACCAGATGTGTTATACATCTTGCCATCCGAACGACGATTGCTGTACTTCACCGTAATCAGACCCTGATTGAACGACTCGTCACGGTCATTGTGAGCAATGGAAGCGGTGTGGTCAACACCCCAGAACAAGGCACGGTCATCACCAGCCTCCTGACGGATTTCCTTGGCAGTCAAGCCTTCCCAATCAGTAGCATCCTTCACGAACTTCTGAACCAACTCCTTGCGAACGCGCATACCGCGCCATCCCTCGGTGTTACCACGGTCAAGACCTGTAACAGTATACTGGTCTGCACCAGCGTGAGCAGCCAGGAAGAACATCATGCCACCCCAGCCACGAGTCTTGTCATGATCCTGAAGCAGAGGCAGGATAGCCTCATTGGCAGCATCGCTTGAGCCATTGTCTGCCATAAACAGACGGTCATAACCGGTGTATGTAACCTCCTGGTTTGCCTGAAGGTCAGTAACAGTCTTGTTGCCGGTGCACAGAGTATACTGTGACTTCATGACTAGCTCTGCATAACTTTTGGCCTGCGCCAGAGCAGAATTGTAGTCAAATCCAGGAACCTTGGAATTCCATACCTTTGCATTCAGGTACAAACGGCTGAGCATCAGCCATGCAGCAGCCTTGTTGACGCGTCCGTATCTCTCTGCGTCTGTGTCCTTGACAGGAACAGCATCAAGCAGGTTAGGGATGCAGGCTGTGAACTCCTGGATAAGCCAGTTGTACATCTCGGCCTGAGTTGCACGTGGAGCAGCCTCGCTTGAGATATCCTCCAGGAAAGGAACGTTACCGAACTCGTTGGCCAGTACATAGTAGTTGAATGCACGGATCCAGCGTACTTCGGCATACTTGGTATCGCCCAGAGCCTTGCACTGCTCGTTGTTCAGATAGTGGTTGCAGTATGTGATGTTAGACATACAGCGGTAGTACATGAACTTCAGCACCTGGTCCTGTGGTTCGCTAAGGTTGTAGCAAACGTTAACCAGACCACCATCAGTCCACCAGCAGATGCTCTCGTCAGTACCGAGGCACTCCAGATTGTAGATGTTACGTAGCAGACAGCTCTTACCGCCATCGTCGATATCAAAGTCTGCTGCTCCATCGTTACCCTCCATGATCAGAGATGCATAGCACTTGGTATACATACGGTTTGCATCAAACGGCTGGTTGATATTGGGATCATTGGTATCGGCAGCACTATCAAAGTTCAAGTCGTTGACGCATGAACTCAGCAGTCCCATGGAGACCACAGCAGCCATTGGCAGTATTGATTTGAATATATTTTTCATATCTTCTATTTCTAATTTTGGATTCTTTGTTTCCTAATTCCTATCTCCTCATTCCTGATTAAAAGTTCAGATTCAGATTGAGGGTGTAGGTGCGAGGACGTGGGTAGAGACTGCTCTCCGAACCACTTGTCTGCTCGGGGTCAAGACCCTTGTACTTGGTCAAGGTGAAGACGTTGCTCACACTTGCAGAAACACGTCCAGAGATACCATTGTACTTGCCCATCTTCAGCAGATTCTCGAAGCTGTAACCCAGTGTGATGTTATCGCAACGGATGTAGCTTGCGTTCTTTACGAAGTAGTCGCTTTGACCATACAGATAGCTGTTCCAGTTCATCTCCTCAATAGCTACGGATGTGTTCTGGTTGTACCAGCCGTTATAGTCGCGGCATACAGCAGCCAGGTTGACACGTCCAGCCTCAAGTTCGTTGTAGATATAGCCACCGAATGAGCCACGCAGGTTCATGCCCAGATCCCAGTCCTTATACTGTACGCGTGTGCTGAAACCGCCATTCCAGGGATGGTTGATGCTCTTATACCAGTACTTGTCAGCCTCAGTGATCTGTCCGTCACCGTTACGGTCAACGAATACGCCTTGAACAGGCAGACCATTCTGATCATATACCTGCTGATATACGTAGAAACTGTTGGTGGGAAGTCCCACCTTCTGCCATGTTACGGTTCCTTCATGGCTTACCCAACCGTCTACTTTGTCCACATCACCATAGAGGGATTCAAGCTTGTTCTTGTTGTAACCTACGTTAGCACTTACCTCCCAGTACCAGTCCTTTGTAACGATAGGACGTGCGGTAATCTGAAGCTCAACACCACGGTTGCTCAGCGAACCGATGTTAGAGTAGATCGTACGGTCGAAGTTTGAACCTGTGGGAATAGTGTTCTTGTTGAACAGGTCATTGGTCTTGCGATAGTAAGCATCAACACCCATGGTGATGCGCTGATTCAGGAAACCAAGGTCGAAACCAATGTTGTATGTGGTTGTAGTCTCCCAACGGATGTCTTCGTTGTAAGCATTAGGCTTTGCCATATAGCCATCCAGGCCTGCAATAGGATACAGGTAGTTGCCGTTCTTATTGCTGGTGTAAGTGGGAAGATAATAGAAGTCACGGCCAATATCCTGCTGACCGGTCTTACCCCAACCCAGACGCAGCTTCATCTCGCTGACGCTTTCTACATCCTTCATGAAGGTCTCGTCATTAATACGCCATGCCAGTGCTGCAGAGGGGAAGAAGCCCCACTTATGACCCTTGGCAAAACGGCTCGAACCATCGGCACGGCCGGTGAAGGTGAAGAGGTAGCGATCAAGCAGTGTGTAGTTCAAACGACCATACCATGATACGATGTAGCTGGTGCTACCCCATGGATTGGTGACTGCATCACGAAGATCGAGTTCGCCATCGCTGTTCAGATAGTTAGCGGGATTTGTACCGAAATCGCTGTATACGCTGTTCTGGTAAGAATAAGCATCCTCTGTACCATCGTACTTCAGTTTGCTCCACTCGTAACCAGCCATTGCATTCAGATGGTGTGCATCCTCCCAGCTGTGGTCGTAGTTGGCGTAAGCCTGGAACTGAAGGTTCTGCTTATCCTCAGTGTTGTATTTACCATAGCCATAGTATCCACAAGATGTGGTATAGCGGGGCTGGCAGTAGTATTTTGTACCGTTGGCACTGGTATAAAAGAGGTCACCGGTAGTCTCACTACCTGTGGTCCACTCACCGCTGAGGTTCATGTGCAGACTCAAGTCCTCGAGACCATGTATCTTATAGGCTGTCTCTACGTTACCGATAAACACCCATGCGTCCTTGTTGAATGAGTTGTGACCCTCAGCCACCTGTTCAACGGGGTTCTTGGGACCGTTGGTATAGTAGGGATAGTTAGCGTCATTCAGACCTGATTCCTTGAGCCACATGAAGTAGCCACCGAAGTTCTTGTAGGCATCGTCGCTACTGGTAACGGGTTGTGTGGGATCCATATTTACGGCATCGCCGATGGGAGCAGAACCGGGATGTGTCCAGCTCTTGACAAACTTACCGTTCATATTGAAAGTCAGGTGCTTGTCGAGGAACTCGGGACTCAGACCTACACTAGCGGTAAAACGCTTGTAGTCGCTGCTCTTGATGATACCATTCTGTCCAGTAAAGCCCATGGATACGCGGTAAGGCATGGCAAACACCTTCTTGTCCTTTGCCTGCAGACCTCCCTGAAGGGTTACGTTGTGGTCATGGCTGACACCGGTACGGAAGATCTCGTTCTGCCAATCAGTGTCGTAGGTACCTGCCTCTACAACGGGAGTGCCGTCAGCGTTACGCTGCTTCCATCCCAGTGCGTTCCAGGCATTGCTGCCTTCTCCGTAGTAGTCCTTGACAAACTGAGTGTACTCCTGTGCATTCATTACGTCGAGGGTCTTGGTCTTGGTAGAGAAAGACATATTGCCAGCATAGCTTACCTTGATGGGAGAACCGGTCTTACCCTTCTTGGTAGTGATGAGGATGACACCGTTTGAACCACGGCTACCATAGATAGCACAGGCGCTTGCATCCTTCAGTACGGTAAACGACTCGATATCAGCGGGATTGACCAATGAGAGGGGGTTAGACATACCCTTGGTGTCGTTGTTGTCCAATGCCAGACCATCGATGACGATCAGAGGTTTGTTGCTGGCATTCAGTGACGAACCGCCACGGATGGTGATGCTTGCACCAGAACCGGGTTCACCACTACCCATGCTGACGTTCACACCAGCCACCTTTCCTTGGATCAGTTCCTGGGGTGAGGTCACCATACCACGGTTCTTCTCATCGGGCTTGAAGGTGGCTACCGAACCGGTCATATCGTTCTTCTTGACGGTACCGTAACCGATTACTACTGCTTCCTCGAGTACCTTGGCATCCTCCTCCATCTTGATCTTCATGTCGGGAGTTGCCTTCAGTACCTGGGTCTTGTAACCCATGTACGAAACAATCAGACTTGCGCCCTTGGGCACCTTGATGGTAAAGTTACCATCCATGTCTGTAACCACACCATTTGTTGGCACGTCCTGCTGTTTCACAAGTGCACCAACCACCACGTCAAAATCGTCATACACATTACCCTTTACGGTGATCGTCTGGGCAATGGCAGAGACTGACATGAACATTCCTATGACAGTTGCCACAAGGAATCTCAACTTGAGTTTCATTCTCATGTTAGTGTAAATTAAAAGATTAGTTAGTATTGAAATGATTATTTATTCGATGATTCGGTCTTCCGTTTACAAGTCCTACAGGTGGGTTCTATAAATTAGCTTTGTTAGATTTTGGGATTATTTTCGAGGTCAAAGTGTTAGTGAATGAAGGCGTGATGCGGGCATCACAACTGAATGAACTGACAGTTTGAACCGAAAAGAAGCCAAAAGATAGCAAAACGATAGCCCACAAAAATAAATATTCTAGCGGTGGGAATTTATAGAACCCACCTACAACTTCTTCAGACTTATGGCAAAACCACCACCAACGGCCGAGGCTATCTTCAGCTTCGTCTTGCTGCTGACCGTCTTCTTGCTGATGACGTACTTGCTGGGATTGTTGTCCCAACTGATACCTGGAGCATCCTGGTAGATGGTGGCCTCGTATTTTGCTCCAGGTTCCAGGAAGTCGAGTTTCAGGTTGCTTTCGTGAGCCACGTCACCCACGCTGCTGCCTACGAACCAGTTCTCGGAATGCTTGTCCTTGCGTGCAATGGTGACGTACTCACCGGGCATGGCCTCCAGATAGACGCTCTTCTGCCAGTCAACGGGTACGTCTTTAATGAACTGGAAGGCATCCATCTTCGACTCGTAGTTCTCAATCATATCTGCTGCCATCTGCAAGGGACTGTAGATGACGAGATAGAGACCCAACTGACGGCACAGCGTCGAGCGCACCTTGCTGGTATTGTCGGGCGTAGCCTTCGAGCAATCCATCTCGAAGATACCGGGGGTATAGTCCATCGGACCACCAATCAGACGTGTGAAGGGCAGGATGGTGGTATGGTTGACGGGGTTTCCACCGAAGCTCTCGTACTCGGTACCGCGTGCACTCTCGTTGCCGATCCAGTTGGGATAGGTACGACAGATACCTGTGGGACGTGTTGCCTCGTGCGCATTGACCATAATCTTATGCTCGGCAGCCTGCTTGATGCAGTAGAGGTAGTGGTTGTTCAGGGGTTGGCTGTAGTGATGTTCGCCATAAGGAACGATATCGCCCACATAGCCACTCTTTACGCTGGTGTAGCCCCACTGGTTCATGTAGGTGTAGGCCTTTTCAAGCCAACGCTCGTAGTTGAGGGTCGAACTGCTGGTCTCGTGGTGCATGATCATCTTCACGCCCTTCTGCTTGGCATATTCGCTGATGGCCTTGATGTCGAAATCGGGATAAGGGGTGATGAAGTCGAAGACGTAGTCCTTCTGCTTGCCAAACCAGTCCTCCCAACCTTCGTTCCAGCCTTCCACCAGTACGGCATCAAAACCGTTCTCTGCGGCGAAGTCGATGTAGTCCTTTACGTGCTTGGTGTTGGCGGCATGCTTGCCGTTGGGTTTCACCTTCGTATAGTCGGTCTTGCCCAACTGTACGCTGTATACGTCGTCGGTATAGGCCCACGAACTCTTACCGAGGATCATCTCCCACCATACACCTACGTATTTGGTAGGTTTAATCCAACTGGTGTCCTCCAGCTTACAGGGCTCGTTGAGGTTCAGTGTGAGGCGGCTTGCCAGGATGTCTGCTCCGCTCTCACCGACGATGATCGTACGCCAGGGACTGTTGCAAGGGGTCTGCATGTGTCCCTTGTTGCCTTGTGCGTCGGGTGTCAGATGAGAAGTCAACACATAACCCTCAACATCCGACTTTTCACTTTTCACTTTTAATTTTTCACTTACCTCGAGGTGCATGGTAGCATAGTTGATGCAAGCAGCCTCGTGAACGTTGATGTAGAGTCCGTCATCCGAGCGCATCTGCAGGGCTGTCTGTACCACATTAGGACCAGCGGGTGTCTGCGATGAGTTGGGTGCAATGGCGTCCTTCACCTTGCTGGGTATCTCACTCAGACGGGTGGTCTGCCACTCGTATTCCTGTGTGTCATAGTCACCGGCAATCCACCATGCGGTATGATCGCCTGCCATAGTGATTTGGGTCTTCTCCTCCTTGATGATGAAGTAGGTAAGGTTCTTCTGACTGGGAAACTCGTAGCGCAAGCCCAGACCGTCGTCGTAGAGACGGAAACGGATAATCACCTGACGGTCGTTCTTCTTCTGATCCAGCGTTACGGCCATCTCGTTGTAGTGGTTGCGTATCTGGCTCTCCTCACCCCATACGGGTGCCCAGGTCTCGTCGAAGGTGCTGTTCTCGCACTTGGCGATGCTGAAGCCTGTCTGCATGTCAGCCTTCTTTCTTACCTCATCACTGGCGGTAAAGCTCTTGTAGTCAAAATCTGTGGCTTTCTCGGGGTTTTCCTCCTTCAGTTGCATACCCAGATGGCTGTCTGCCACCACCGTCTTGCCGTCACGCAGCAGGTTATAGGTGGGGCGTCCCTGCTGGTCAATGCTAAAGTTCACCTCCATCTTGCCGTTGGGAGACTTCAGTTGCTGAGCCACACAAACTGAGAATTGGAAAGTGAGGATTGATAGTAGTACGAATATCTTTTTCATGATAAATTATTTGGTATAATCAAGGATTAGGATTTGTTTGGGTGCAAGTTTGATCTCGTCGCCAAACGAGACGTTCTGCTGACTGATGACGTCGTAGGCCTGCTTCTGTGGCAGCACCTCCTTATATATATTACAAGGTACGGAGGTCTCCTTGCTGGTGCCGTTAGCCACTACGGTGACACATTTGCCATCCAGCACGCGGGCATAGACGTACACACCGTTACGCACGGTGAAGTGCACCATTTTGCCAAGGGCCACTACCCTATTGCCTTTGCGCCAGTTCAGCAGTCGTTTGGTATAGTCGAAGTATTCGTTCTGCAAGGCCGTACGTCCCTCCTTGGTGAAGGCGTTGTTCTTGTCTCCGGGCCATCCACCGGGGAAGTTCTGACGCAAAGCTCCGTCATTGACGCTCTTATTGGCATACATACCTATCTCGTCGCCATAGTACAGTTGAGGGATGCCGCGAAGGGTGAGCAGCAGGGCCAGCGACTGCTTGTAGCGAGTCACATCCTTGGCTTTCTCCTCGGTGGGTTGATAACGGTTGGTGTCGTGGTTGGCCAGGAAGGTGAGCACGCTGTTGGGATTGGCATACACGCGGTCTTGTCCCACAAGGTCGCACAGGCGTGCAAAACCGTTGTCCCAGGTGTCGGTCTCCTCGTCAATGCAACTGGTCAGCATGTACATCATGGGGAAGTCCATCACAGTCTTCAGTTCCGAGTTCAGGGGTGCTGCCAAGGGACTGCCTTTCTGCCAGTAGCTTACGGCCACGGGGTTGTTGATCCATGTCTCGCCTACGATGTTGAAGCCTGGATACTGGGCATCGATATCCATGCACCAGCGGCGCATAAAGTCGAAATCGTTGTAGGGATAGGTGTCCTGACGTATACCGTCGATGCCTGCATACTCTATCCACCAGATGCTGGCTTGTATGAGGTAATCAGCCACCAACTTGTTCTTGCCGTTGAAATCGGGCATGAACTGTGTAAACCATCCGTCAATGGTGAGATCCTTGTCAAGCTGTGAGGTATGGGGGTCGCCAGGTGTACCGGTCTTATAGGTGGTCTGTTCGTACTGGCTGTCGTAGGAGAACCAGTCCTTGGCAGGCAGATCCTTGTAGAGGAAGTTCTCGCTGCCGCAGTGGTTGAACACGATGTCCTGCACCACCTTGATGCCGCGTTTGTGGCACTCGTTCACCCAGTGGCAGTAGTCCTCGTTCGTGCCGAATCGGGGGTCGGTCTCGTAGTAGTTGGTAATGGCATAGCCATGGTAGCTCTCCTTGGCCATATCGTTGACGAGCAGGGGTGTCGGCCAGATGGCGGTAACACCCAGTTCCTGCAGATAATCAAGATGTTGGGTCATACCCGCCAGGTCACCACCGTGGCGCGCCATGTCAGCCTGTCCCCAGGTATCCTCTTTCATTCCCTGGTACATGCTTTTCTTTTGCGCGTCGGTGGTGCCTGTGGCGAACCGGTCGGGCATCAGCAGATAAATGACGTCACGGGCATCAAAAGTATTCACTATTCGGGGCTGCCGATCCCTCAGTTCATAGGGTATTTCATACAAAACCTTCTTACCTTGCTTTTTTCCAATACCCGTATTGCTAAATAATTGTATCTTAAATTGCTGTTTTTTGGCGTTTTTCAGTTCTAAATATAATATAAGGTAGTTTTTGTTCTCCACCCTCTCCACAGAAACGAGCTCTATGCCCTCCGATCCGACCAGTTCTGGGGTCAAATCGCCTATTTCCGAGCCATGAAGCAGCACCTGCAACTGAGTGTTTTGCATGCCAACCCACCAAAATGAGGGATGTACCTCGCTGACTTTAGGCTTTGCTGCCGCTGTTGCCGACAGACTGATGGCAAGAATCAGTGTTGTGAAAATGGATTTAAGGATGTTCATTACGATGTAATTTTAGTTAGTTTTTAGGGTCTTGCTTTTGCAATTCTGGTGCAAATATACACATGTTATGATGCATGCACAAATATTATAAACATTATATAAATGGCCTTGACACGTAATCTTCTCTCAATCAGCAACATACCATTATAGCGTTACCCACAATATATAAAACGCAATTTAGTGGTATTTACGTCATTTTAGCCCAAAACAGCCACTTGGCAAGGTCTAAATTTGCCACAAAGATAGTCAGCAGAGTTTGAGTGTCATCCCATAGCTATCAATGATGGGGTACTTTGAAAGTACATCATCCGAAAAAATGAACAAGGACAAAATACAAAGGACAATATAATCCAAACTAAAATCAATAACTAAACAACTTATATTTAAGCAGTTAAAGCTTGCGAAACTTGAATTATTAATTGTTTTCGACTCCATTTTGGCCTTACACCAAAAGGTTTCGACCGTTTTCGGTTAAAATTCACACGATTCCCACAACTTCCAATTTTTTTAAGGTGGGTTCTATAAATTAGCTTTGTTAGATTTTGGGATTATTTTCGAGGTCAAAGTGTTAGTGAATGAAGGCGT
>DCIS01000151.1 GCA_002317475.1 Prevotellaceae bacterium UBA1720
CCCAGAAGCAGTACACTCTCGCCTGCCAAAGCAGCCAAGAGCGACAATCCTATCTCCATATCCTTCTCATAGACTCCCTGCTTGAGGGAACTCAGAAGGGACTCAAATCGTTGTCTGATCATGCAAAAGAGACTCTTAAACCTTTAAACGCTTAAACCCTTAAACTCTCAAACTAACGTGACGCCAAATGGTTCAGCAACACTTCCCGAACCTTTGTCCACACCTTGTCGTCGGTGAGGATGCCCGTTTCACGAATGGCATTGTTGCGGAAAGCCTCCATATTGAGATTGTCGCTGACAATCTTTACCGAGGCCAGCAGATTAATGCGCGGAACAAAGGCTGCGACATAGTTGAGTTCCATGTCGAACAGCGTAGGTGCAGTCTTGTCTGTAGAGGTCACGAAATCATTGCCGGTATAACAGGGATAGCCTTCAGTAGCTAACGTGAGAGGGTTGGCATGGTCAACGAAATTGTAAGAACCTTTCATTAGACGGTGGCTTTCGCTCACCACGGTGACGGTGCCTATCTCGAGCATGTTGCTTCCTGCATAACCCACGTTGATAACCTGTGTTCCTTCAGGCAACTGGGAACATGTCTTGATGACGTTTCCTGCACCCACACCCATCAGGACGCACTCATACTCAGGGAAGTACTCACAGCACTTCTTGTATTCTGCCTCTTCGGCAGCAAGGATAACTGTCTTCACGATTGAAAAAAAGTAATAACGTTTCTATTTAAAACGAAAACGAACGAAAACGGTCGAAAAAGACATTACCCTTCAAGCTTTATCTGCTTGGCAATGAGGTTTTTCGACCGTTCTCGACCGTTCTCGATACTATTTATCTAAAATGTATCTAGTGTTCTGCTTACTTCTTTGCATTACGAGCCTTGTCCAGGAAGGTAACCATACGCTGGAGGTTCTCCTCGGTGTACATATTGAAGCCATGACCACCACCCTGTACGGGATAGTACTCGCTGACTACACCTTTCTCCTTCAATGCAGCTGCATACTTGTCACCACTTGCAATAGGAACTACATTGTCCTCAGTACCGTGGAAGATGATGGTTGGAGGATCCTTGGGGTCAACGAAGGTGATTGCAGAAAGAGATGCGAATGCTGCCTCGCGACTACCAAAGAGCAGATTTTCCTTCAACTTCAACAGACCTTCCTCGGGAGTACCAGAACCGTCGCCTGTGATGGGGAATGCAATAGGACCTGACCAGTCAACGCATGCCTGAGTGGCACTGCTCTGATCGGTGTACTTACCCAGGCTACCCTCGATATCCAACTCTCCATTGCCTACCTTAGCAGTCTTGGTGCCAGAGGTTGAAGCCATGAAGGTTGAGAGGTGACCACCACTTGAGAAACCAGAGGTCGCAATGAAACTGGGATCAAACTTATACTGCTTAGCATTACCACGGATCCAGCGGATTACAGCCTTGATATCGTGGCTCTGTGCAGGCCAACCTGCATCCATGCTTGAACGGTGGTTGGGGCAAACAACTGCATAACCAGCCTTCAGCAAAGCAGTTACGATGGTACCAAGGTCGGCTGCACCCTTTGAGCTGTTGCTGAACCAAGCACTACCATAAATATGTACTACAACGGGATATTTGTCTGCTTTCTTCTCGGGCAGATACACATCAAGGTTATGATAAGCCTGACCATCATCAGCATAGTTGATGTCGGTAAACTTCTCAGAGTAGTGCATATCCTCTGCCTTGATCTGCTGGCCACCAAAACCAAAGCCACCAGGCATACCGCCACCCATAGGCATACCGCCACCGGGAAAACCGCCACCACCGGGGAACTGTGCAAAAGCACCAAGCATCATTGTAGATGCAAAAAGAGACAAAAGAATCTTTTTCATGATAATAATGTATTAAGTTGTATGTTCTATCAAAAATTGAAATTCGTTTCTTATATGATACTTCTGGCGGGGAATAGTTTAATTAAAAGTGTTAATTTTTGTCGTAATAAATTACAAAGAGAGGAGCATTCTGTCCTAACTATCAAGGTTTCAATTTGATAGTCTTTTTACTTCCATTGTAATTTACCACTACAGGTTCCTTTTCAGGAAGGCAAATACGGAATGTACGCTCCTTGGGCATGCCTTCGTAGCTACCTTCACGACTGCCAATGGTGAATACGCGGGTGGTATTGTCCCACTTCATCTCGATAGCACTATACTCACCTTTCTCGTTCTTGGTCGAAACGCCATCATCCTCGTAGAGGGTGAAGGTGGCATTGGCACCTGGGAACAGACGGATGTCCAGTTCAGAGGGGTCATATTCAGCAGTTGTCTGCATGGGCTTTGCCCAAGGCAAGATGGTGCCGGCCTTGACAAAGGCAGGGATGGAAGATGAGTTGGTACGCATGGTGATATAACGACCACCAGAACGTCCAGCCTGACTCTTCTCAGCCTGACTCTTATAGAACTGCGTATAGTACTTGCCGGTATAAAGATCATACCAGCCTCCATTTAGACGAGGGAAGTACATGCGGTACTCCGATTCATTCTCCTCGTAAAGAGCTGCCACCATGATGTTCTTGCCGAACATGAACTGGTTCTCAATGCCCAGGGCTACCCTGTCGTTGACAAAATCCATGATCATGGGGCGCATCATCGTTCCACCTTCCTTGCTGATCTGATAGGCATTGGAATAAATATAGGGGAACAGGCGGTAACGCAGTTCGAGCTGCTCACGAGCCACACGCTCCACCTCTTCGCCAAAACGCCAGAACTCAGTATCTGTCTGATAGCCGTGTACGCGCATCATGGGCAGGAAGGTCGAGATCTCCAGCCAACGAAGGAAACGCTTCTGATAGTCCTTATCCTGATACTGACCTCCTCCAGGGCGGAAGAAACCACCTGCGTCGTACGTCCACCAAGGATGTCCTGCTGCGCTGACACTCAGACCGGCCTTGACCTGATACTTCAGGGTCTGCCAGTCATTACCCACATCGCCTGACCACAGGAAACTGCCATAACGCTGGATGCCAGGAGAGGCACAACGGGTTAGAATGGAGGTACGCTGATCGGGACGGTCCTTCATGTTTCCCTCATAGACCACCTTGCTGACCATCAGGGGATAGGTATTACGCATCAACTCACCTGGCCACTTGCCGTTATTGATACGTCGGTTGCGAAGATCATCGTTCTCAGGCTCTACCGCATCCTGCCACCAAGCATCTATTCCGTATGGTTTGAGCAAATTGCTGGAGAAATTGTTCCAATAAAAATCTGCTGCCTCAGGGTTGAAGAAGTCAATCCAATCGGTTCCAGGAATGTAATAGTTCTTACTTTGGGCTTCCTTGCCCACCTCTGAGTTCTTGTCAATCTTCGACCATACACTAAGCATCAGTCGGCTGCCCATCTTGTGCAGATCATCCACCAGTTGCTTGGGATCGGGGTAGTATTGCTCGTCAAACTTCATGGCGTTCCAGCCATACTTGCCCCACCACTGCCAATCTTGCACCATGATGTCCATGGGCAACTTTTTCTCGCGGAAGGTCTTGGCGGTGGAAATGATCTCGTCTGATGAATGGAAACGCTCACGACAATGCACATAGCCGAAGGTCCATGCAGGAGGCAGAGGTGAGTAACCTGTTACCTGATGGTATGCGCCAATGGTCTTGTCGGCTGTTCCCACGAACACGGTATAGCAGACATTCTCTGCCACAGGTGACTGAAGGACGGTCTGGTTCTTTACACGTGTATAATGTAAGGTAGGCTTGTCACCACGGGTAAGGTCGCACGAGAACTTATGCTTGCCTTCTGTGAGATGTTGGATGGCAGAGGTGGTTGGTGGAAGCCAAAGGTTCTGCGCGTCAAATACCTTAACGGTATCATCAATCACCAGATTATGACGGCGTGCCATAGTCTGACCAACATCCAAGAGCAGACAATAATCATCGTCGAAGGGAACCTCAATGGTAGTCTCAAAGTGTGATTCCTGACGACGCTCACGTTTACCTCCCTCTGTCGAGGTGACATCAACCTCGGTAATCTTACCCTCACTAACAGCCTGCATGGGGTCACTGAACTCGGCAGGATTGAATTCCGTCATGCCATAGTTGTTCCACAGCACAGCATAACCACGGCTGGAGATATAGAAGGGAAGAGATATCTGGGTATTGACCTGTGTAAGTCGGCGTGACAGACCTCGAACATTGAGATAACCATCCTGGAACTGTCCCAAGCCATAGAGATATTCGGTAGCAGGACTGTCGAAAGTGACTGAGGCGATGTTCGTCTCCTCACCCTGAATGGTGCTGGGGGTGAGGGCGTAGGCCTCCTCCTTCAGGATCACGCGTCCACGATCATCCACATAGTTGATATGGCCGTATTCACGACTGACCTCAATCGACATTTCCTTCATGGTGATGATGGTAAATCCATCCTTGTCACTCAGTTTGTACTTCACTTTCTTGTCAGGCGTACCTAGGTAGGTCAGCTCGGGCAGTGTGGAAGCCTTACCTCGGCATACGCGTACAGAATTATCAGTCAATGGAGTGATAGTCAAGGGCACACCATCAGCCATCTTTATTTCAATAGGTTGTGCTTGGGCAAGGAGTGCACAGCAACTCATCAATAGGAAGAATATCTTTCTCATGGATTGTTTATATAACAGGTTCTCTTTTGCAAAGTTACAAAAAAATAATCAAACAGACCATATCCGTGACATTTTTTTGCCCCTTACAGTCCATATTTATACTATTTTAAGTGTAAAAGCCCATTTGCGCAACAGCAGGGAATGAACAACTCCTCCCCCGGAAGCTTGAATGGATTCTAACCTATCAATCCATACAGGTGTAAAGTCTGTTTACCATTTATAATCCGCTGATGACGGTTCCTAGTTTTGTTAGTCCATACCCTTCGTTAAGGGTTCTCTATTCCTTCGTAATGCCTTCGAAATGCCTTCGAAACGAATTTTACTACAAATTTACGATATTCCGCCAGCTCATTGGCGTGATTTGGAGGACAAATACGCACAAAGAACTTGCTTATATCGTAAATAATTCGCACCTTTATCAACACAAAACATAAACCACTTCATCCGATGTAAGTACGATGTGGAGGAAGGAGGAAGATGGATTGAGAATTATGATTTAGGAAGGAGGAATTAGGAATGTGGCGAACAAGCAGAGATAAGAGAATTGATCAGCTTGGACATCTCGACAGGCTTGGCAATATGACCGTTCATTCCAGCCTCAAAGGCATTCTTCTTGTCCTCTTCGAAGGCATTGGCCGTCATGGCCAGGATGGGGATATTAGCCTTGCAGGGGTCATCCAGGGCACGAATAAGACGTGTTGCCTCATAGCCGTTCATATTGGGCATCTGTATATCCATTAGGATAGCACCATAGGCATCGGCCTCTGACTTGACTATCCTGTCCACACACTCCACGCCATCGATGACACGGTCCACGACAAGACCTATGGACATGAGCAGTTCCTCGGCAATCTCGGCATTGAGGTCGTTATCCTCGGCCAACAAGATGTGCATCCCCATCAATGGAGAGAGACTGTTACCCTCTACATCGCTCTGGGAAACCATTGTGGGTTCGTCGGCAATACGATGGGGCATGGTGACGATGAAGGTGGTACCCTTGCCCAACTCACTCTCGACCTCAATGGTTCCGCCCATCAGTTCAACCAGTTTCTTGACAATGGACATACCAAGGCCTGTACCCTCCACCTTGGCTTCGGTAGTGGTACGCTCACGGGAGAAATCATCAAAGATATGGGGCAAGTATTCCTTGGACATACCGATACCAGTGTCTGTAATGCGGGTCTGCAACAGGATGCAACCCTGTTGGTCATAGGGTAGCTGACTGTAGGTCAGCGATATACTTCCACCCTCGGGGGTGTACTTATAGGCATTGGAGACCAGATTCAGGAATATCTCCCTCATCTTTACCACATCTACATAAACATAAGGTTGGGTAACGTCCATGGTCTGCGTGAACTGGATGTTCTTCTTCGTCATCAGACTGCCATAGATGGACTGGATGACCTCCATCATGCCATGAGGATCATAGGGTTGCTCGTCGAGGGTCAGCTTACCGATCTCGATACGGGCCATCTCCAGCACATTGTTGATCAGGCCCAGCAGGAAGTCGCTGGACACCTTGATCTTGGAAAGGAAGTCACTACACTTTTCCCGATCATCGAGGTGACTCTCCATCAATTGAGAATAACCGATGATAGCGTTCATGGGAGTACGGATGTCATGACTCATGTTAAAGAGGAAAGTGGTCTTGGCAGCATTAGCCGACTCGGCAATGGCCATGGCCTACTCCAGCTCCACATGGTGCTTCTCCAGTTGTTCACGCATACGCTGGTCCTTCTGGCGCACCAACTCGTTGTCCAGGAAGATGTACATGGCCAAGAGAGAAACCGCACCAGAGGAGTACGTGTAATCCATAACCTCCAGCACATAGGCTATCAAGGCTATCAACGGGAAGGTGCTGAACAAGGCGAGCATAAAGACCTGCGACATGCCGATCTCCTTTCTCTTGGTAAATGCTGCCACGGGCAAGTAGATGATACAAGCAAAATAGAGCATGAAGATCACTATGGGCAACCCCTCGGTCTCGATGTATACGCCATCATCCGTGGAGAAGATGTCGCCGTTCAACCCGCTATAGAGACTCAGGAAGAAATTGAGCACACAAATGGCCATCGGAATGCCATAAAGCCATCGACTGATGGGTGTGTACTCGCGAATATAGCAATAGTCATAGTAGGTAAAGAGCAACATGGCCAAATTGCCTGCTACATAAGTGATGAAGGTCATCACGAACAGGAACACGGTGGGCCAGCCAGGACCATATTGCAAGTAGATCAGTCCATTAGCAGCAGAGCACAGTAGATTGGCCCAACAAGCCCAGGCCAATGCCTTGGAACTCATGGACTTCTCGCGCTTGGTACCTATACCGATGAGGATAAACACCAGAATTACGACGCTGAATAGCTCTATGGCTGTGTATGGACTCATGACTAAAGGATAATACTCTAGAACCAAACTTATGGAAGTTGATCAATGGGTGCTGCGGTATAGTTGTCTATACGGAGATGGTACTTCTGCAGATCTTCCAGCTTGAAGATGCAGGGACGCATGTCGGCAGGGAAGGGACGCTTGCTGAAGGTCTGGAAATAGAGCAGACAGGCATCGTGCCACCACTGGGCATCACGTGCCTGACGCTTGAAGCGCTGTAGCTGAGCCTCGTAACATGCAGCATCCTTGACGTATGGACGCATCTGCTCCCAGGTCTTCACGAAACTTTCGGCAAGGCGCATGCCTTCATCAAACTTATAGCAGAGGTTGTTCCAGAAGGTAAGACCATCGCGCATGACGTAATCCCACGACACGTGGTGGAACCATAGGATGAGGTCCTCTGGACAGGTCTCGATATTGTTGTAGAGATTGTACAAGCGATCGGGATACTGGCGTGTATTGGCCGAACCACCATCATGGTCGGTGCGATTAAAGCCAAGACCCTCAGAATCAGCACGATGATAGTAGCGTGGCAACCAGTCCTCGCGTGAACCACGAGGTGCATACCAAGGTTCGGGACCATAGTGATGACCACCAGCAAAGATATGATGCAGGCCAAGGGGCATCATGTAGCTGACCACAGCCTCACGGGTGCGACAGAGCAACTGGGTCATAGGTACAAGGAACCGCTCGTCCTCCGTACCATAATGTTGCTTCAGGAAGTCACGTGAAATCTGTGCCGACGTGGCAGTAGCATCATTGGCCAGACGACCGAAAGCATACCAGTTGGCCATGGCCAGTTCGTTGGCCGTCCAAGGATGATTGAACTTGCTACCCTGCTCGAGAGTCTTATCATAGGGTTCCCATCCGGCATCACCGATATTAGCTACACCACAGATACCCACGATATTGGTCTGGGCAGGCATCACACCCTGAGCGCCATTAGCCTTGACCAGAGAGGGGAAGAGGGTACGAAGAGTCTCAATCCACATAGGAGCAAGATAGCAGGTGTGGACGCTGTGGCCGGTATATTCCTGGGTGATCTGGAACTCAATCATCATCTTGGTCTTCTTCAAGGCAAAAAGAAGAGGAGAAACCGGTTCGCGAGGCTGAAAATCAATGGGTCCGTTCTTGATCTGAATGATGACATTGTCCATAAACTGTCCATCGAAACGCAGGAACTCCTGCTGCGCTTGATTAGCACGGTCGCCACCATCACTGGCATAGACGAAACTGCGCCACATCACGATGCCGTTGTGGGGTTTGAGGGCTTTGGCCAGCATGTTGGCACCATCGACATGGGTGCGTTGGTAGTCCATAGGACCAGGTTCGCCTTCGCTGTTGGCCTTCACAAGGAAACCGCCGAAATCAGGGATGAGCTTGTAGATCTCATCTGCCTTCTTGTTCCACCAAACCTGTACCTGAGGGTCAAGAGGATCAGCCGTCTGAAGGTCGCCCAGAGCCTTGGGCGAAGCAAAGTTGACAGACAGATACACGCGCAATCCGTAAGGGCGCAGGACGTCTGCAATCTTGGCCGTCTTCTGCAGCATCTCCGTGCTCATCATCAAGGCCTTGGCGTTCACATTGTTGAGCACCGTACCATTGATGCCATACGACTGATTGATGCGTCCATACTCTTGATATTTCTCCATGAGATGCTGTGGCATCTTCTGTTTCTTGCCCGTGGGAATCTCCTCCCACTTCCAAATGGAATGGCCGGCATAGCCACGCTCGACTGTTCCATTGGGATTATCCCAGTGATTGAGCAAACGGAGTTCGAAGGACTGCGCAAAGGAAGTCGCTGTAAATAAGACGGTTAATAAAAGAGAAAAAAACTTCTTCATATATTTTTATGAAGAGCTGGAGAGGATAATGCTAACCCACTCCAGCTCAATATTGGTGTTAATGATTACTTTTCAAGGCAAGCCACCCACTTAGCATAAGCAGCCTTGTAAGCCTCTGTGTCAGCAACGGGCTCCTCGGTCTTGATGAGCTTCAAGGTCTTGAAAGCATCGTCAGAGTCCTTATAGATACCTGCGCCGATACCTGCACCGTATGCAGCACCTACTGAACCATCAGTCTCGTAGAGCTCGATGGTAGAATCAGTGACAGCAGCCAAGGTACGACGGAAGAGAGGACTGAGGAAGAGGTTGGCATGACCAGCCTTGATGGTCTTGATGTCCATACCCATCTTCGACATGATGTCCATACCGTATGCAAACGAGAAGGCGATACCCTCCTGTGCAGCACGCAGCATGTGAGCTTTCTTGTGGATGTTGAAGTTGATGCCATGAACCGAAGCACCGGGGTTCTGGTTCTGCAGTACGCGCTCAGCACCATTACCGAAGGGGATGACGCTCAGACCCTCTGCTCCTACGGGAACAGACTCTGCGAGATCGTTCATCTCGCCGTATGAGATACCCTCGGGAGCAACGGTACGCTTCATCCAGGCATTCAGAATACCCGTACCATTGATACAGAGAAGTACACCCAGACGAGTGTCAGGCTGGTTGTGATTGACGTGAGCAAAGGTATTAACACGTGAGAGTTTGTCATAGTTGACCTCACCGAGCACACCATAAACTACACCCGAAGTACCACCTGTAGCAGCGATCTCACCGGGCTTCATCACGTTGAGTGACAAGGCATTGTTGGGCTGGTCGCCACCACGGTAAGAGATAGGAGTACCTGCGGGGATACCCAGTTCAGCAGCCACTGCCTCGCAAACCTTTGACTGAACAGAGAAGGTAGGAACGATCTCGGCAATCAGATCCTCTGAGAAACCATAGTAACCCAGGACGTCCTTGCTCACCTCGTTGTTCTTGAAGTCCCAGAACATACCTTCTGAAAGGCCAGAGATAGTGGTCTTCTTGTCACCACCGCTGAGACGCAGAGCGATGTAGTCACCGGGAAGCATAATCTTGTCGATCTGTGCATAAACCTCAGGCTCGTTCTCCTTGACCCAAGCCAACTTGGCAGCAGTAAAGTTACCTGGTGAGTTCAGCAGGTGCTCCAGGCACTTGTCGCCACCGATAGCCTCGAAGGCAGCATTGCCGTAAGGCACGGCACGACCATCACACCAGATGATAGAGGGACGGAGGGGCTTTCCTTCCTTGTCCACACATACCAATCCGTGCATCTGGTAAGAGATACCAATGGCAGCAACATCTGCCAGGGAAGCCTTCTCTGCCACACGCTTGGTAGCCTGCTTCAACTCTTCCCACCACATCTCGGGTTCCTGCTCTGCCCAACCTGCCTGCTTGGCAATGATGGGTGCCTCTGCATCGGGGTACTGAGCACTTGCAACTGTCTGTCCTGTCTGTGCATCAACCAGTGAAGCCTTCACTGATGATGTACCTATGTCATATCCTAATAGTAACATGAAGACCCTCTCCTAACCTCTCCCATTAGGGAGAGGAATATATAGATTTGTCCCTGGAGAGGAATAGGGCTTTAATTGTTATTAATTCTTGAAATGTAACTACCCCCTCCCTCTAGGGAGGGCGGGGGGAGGGTCTTTAACCTTCAATAGTCTGAATGGTACCGTCCTCGTTATAATGGAGTTCTGCAACCTTGAGCGAACGGAGACTATTTACACCACCTGATGGTGCAGAGTCATGATGGAAGAGATACCACTTGCCCTTGAACTCAACAATACTGTGGTGAGTTGTCCAACCAGCCTTAACAGGAGTAAGGACTACACCCTTGTAAGTGAAGGGTCCGTAAGGATTATCACCAATAGCATAGCAAATCATGTGCGTATCACCTGTAGAGTATGAGAAATAGTACTTCCCATTATACTTATGACACCATGATGCCTCGAAGAAACGATGAGGATCGTCTGCCTTGAGAGGCTTGCCGTCTTCACCAAGAATAATAACAGCCTTGGGTGCTTCTGCAAAATGCATCATGTCTGGAGCAAGACGTGCTACACGTGATGGGAGTGCGTCAACCTCAGACTTCTTTGCTGGCACCATACCCTCGGTATCACCTGGAGGAGGACATGCAGGACCAATCTCATTGAAAGCAAGTTTATTGTCCTTGTACCACTGAAGCTGACCACCCCAGATACCACCCAGATAGAAGTAATACTCGCCATCATCATCCTTAAGAACGGCATAGTCGATTGAATATGAACCGTGCATGGGGTCGTTCAAGGGTTTGAAAGGACCTTCTGGTCTGTCAGCAACGGCAACACCGGTGCGGAAGATATCATTCTTATCCTTTGCAGGGAAATACATATAGTACTTACCATCCTTCTCCTGAACATCATTGTCCCAAAGCTGGTGACTTGCCCATGGAATATCCTCAATCTTTAGGATGCAACCATGATCAACGAGTTCCTTCTCGCCACGGCAAACAGCCTCGAGGTCGTCAGTTGAGAACACATGATAGTCCTTCATCTCATACTCAGCACCGCTGTCGTCATCACCCACACCTGCATCCCAATCGTGAGAGGGGTAGATATAGATTCTGCCGTTCCAAACGTGTACAGAAGGGTCAGCCATATAGTCGTGTGGCCAAAGATAGAATTTTTTTTCCATAATATTTTATTTTTGAGGTTTTTTCTATGAAAGAATCTAATAACCACAGAGGTTATTTCTTTTTCTTTTGAGGGATAATCATCATGGCGGGAACTGGCTTCATGAGATCCACCAATTTCTTGATGGTGGGTTTAGCCTTGGAATCGCGGTCGAAGAGCGTTGCATAGTCCGTACGTCCCTTGATGGGCCAGTCATTGCGCCATGAGCTAAGGTCGTTGAAGCACCAGAAACCTACGCGCTGTACGTGCTCCTTGTTACGAAGCAGCATCTTGTAGAAGGCAACCCAGAAGTCGTCGCACTTCTCCTGCATCTCAGCGGGCAAACCATTGGTGTAGGGGTTTGACTCGGGAGTGAGGGCGAAGTTGTCGGAGATATTGGCACCACTATGAGCATATGGATTGGGCAGTGGAGAGAGGTCGAGCTCAGAGAAGAACGTGGGCAGACCGAGAGCGGCAATCTTCTGGATAGACTTCTCGTAGTTGTCAATCTGTTCCAAGCCGTCCGAGAGCACCAAATGGCCCTGCATGCCAATGGCATTGATGGGCAAACCCTTGGCAATCAAAGGACGAAAGAAATTGATGATGCCATCAATCTTCGCAGGCTTACTCATGGAATAGTCGTTGTAATACAATTCCACATTGGGATCTGCCTCATGCGCATACTGGAATGCCAGAGGGATGAAGTCCTCGCCCAGGATCTGGTAGAACAGACTCTTGCGTACGGTTCCGTCATCCTCGAAAGCCTCGTTGACCACATCCCAGCCTTCCACACGTCCCTTGAAATGCGAGACGATGGTGGTGATGTGCTCTTTCATGCGCTTCTTCAGCACTTCCTTGGAAACGAGCTTGCCGTTTTCGTCGGTGTGAAACCAGGGTGCGCACTGGCTATGCCAGATCAGACAATGCCCCAGGACATGCAGACCCGACTCGCGAGCCTTGTCCACAAACTGATCAGCCAGGGTAAAGTCGAACACGCCTTCCTGAGGATGGATAACCTCGCACTTCATAACATTCTCGGGCACCACATAGTCAAACTGCTCCACGATGGTGGGCCAGTCTAAGGTCTGGTCGTCTTTGATATTGCCCGAGTAACTGTTACCATTACCCTTGCCTGCCTGTGCCTTTACCTGCCATTGATTAACACTGACACTGGTGCGCCAGTACTTACCGTATGCTTCTTTCAACGACTGTGCGCTGCCATTCAAAGCGAAGGCAGCACACATCATTGATATAAATAGTTTCTTATTCATTATTTTGAACGCTCAGAAATAGCCTTGTTCATCTCATCCAGTTTCTCATCGGTAAGAGGATACTGATAGATAAGATAACCGACAACGATAAGAAGGAGAGCAGGAATAATGGTTGTGAACCAAAGAATGGCCTCCTTTGATGACTCTGAGTAATCTGCCAACTTGGGATAGTAAGCGTTAACAGGTGCACTGATGAATGAAGCGAGGAACACCACGATGAAGATGCAAATCATCAGCTGCAAGCACTTGTTGGCAGCAAACTCCTTGAACATCTCGCCGTATGTAACGGGTTTCTCAGGTGTAGTGGTAATGCGCTCCTTACAGCCCTTGAAGCAGTAGAACAGCAGGACAAAACCTACCAAGGCAAATACAGATGTTACGGTAAACCAGGCATTGGGTGCAGTGGGAAGAGCAGATGCCTCGCTGGCAAGGTTGAAACCCACCCAGCCCATTACCAATGGAGTAATGAAACCTGCTACAGAGAAACCTGCCTTGAATGCGACACCCGCGAGAGCGTTGACTGTAGCAGCAGGACGATTGCCTGTACGGTATTCAGCCTCGGTGATAACCTCAGGAACGAGTGCCCACATCAGAGAACCAACGAGAAGACCTACACCGGTCATAACCTTGGCTGCCTGGACCAATACGTTGAGTTCGGCAACATCAAAGAACTTACCAATGACATACAGGATTACGAAACCAACGAAACCAATCGAAAGAAGGAGGTAATACAGTCCTTTCTTGCCAAACATCTTCTTGAGAGCAGGCAGAGAGGGCAGAATAATGAATGCAGGAATTGTACCGATAGCCATGAACAGAGCCTGGTTCCAGTTGACAGCCTCGTTGATAACCATTGCCAGGCCGATGGGGAAACCAGCCTGTACGACAATCTGACCGATGTTGGCACAAACCATACGGGTAGAAGTAAGCTTCAGCACCTCGTCGTTGTCACGAGTCATACTGGCCATAATTGAGCCGTAAGGGATGTTTACTACCGAATAAATCATACTCAGCACGGTGTAGCTGACGGTAGCATAGACAATCTTCATGGTATAAGACCACTCAGCCACCTGAGGAAGCATGAGCAGACATGCAGCAACGGTCAAGGGAATACCACCATAGAGCAGGTACGAACGATACTTACCCAACTTGGGGTTTCTGTTGTCAATATATCTACCTACGATGGGACTCCAGATACAGTCGAGAAGTCGCACACCGAGAATCAGTCCACTGACAAAAGCAGGACTAATCTTCAATACTGTTGTAAGGTAGAGCATAAGGTAGCATGCCACCGTCTGGAAAATCAAATTCTGTGCAAGGTCACCGGAACCATAACCGATGCGCTGCATCCAACTGAGCTTGTAATAGCCGTTCTGTACGTTTGTAGAAGCCATTTTTGTTATTTTTTAGTTAATTAGTAATCAAATTAAGCATCTCACCTTGCTTAGACTGTTCTATTTGAGAAAGTCCTCGTTATGCTGCTGGCAAAAATGCGTTTTCCATGTAACATAGCGCAAAGATACAAAAAGTTCTTATTTTCTTGGCATTTTTCCGGTGCTTTATTTCATATTATTGTCACTTTGTTGGCTAAATTTATCAATTCGAGTCTTTATTCCGGGGTTTTACCTTGCTTTTTTGCATTCATATACTCCGTAGGTGTCATTCCATAGATAGTCTTGAAGGTGGACGAGAAGGTGGACAGAGACTTGAATCCTGTGGCTATACTGACATCCGTGATGTCCAGGTGTTTCTCGCGCAACAGGCGTTCTGCCTGCTTCATACGGATGCCGCGGATGAATTCACGAGGGGTCTGGCCCGCAAGTTCCTTCACCTTGCGATGGAAATGAACACGACTCACACCCACCGTATCAGCAACAAACTCCACGCTGAGATCGGGGTTGCTCAGGTTCTCATTGATGCATTTCATGATACGGTTCATCAGTTGCTCGTCAGGGGAGACCAGTTCGACATTCTGTATGGATTCGTCAGCCTTCTGGGATGTTGCCGTCCTACTCTGGAGTGACTGATGATTCTGGAGTATAGTCAATGCCGTGGTACGGAGGAGGTCAACATTGAAAGGTTTCGTCATATAGGCATCTGCCCCTACACTCATGCCCGCAATACGGTCAGCATCAGTATTCTTGGCCGAGAGCAGGATGACGGGGATGCGGTTCGTGTTAAAGTTATCCTTCACCTTCTGACACAGTTCGTCACCTCCCATCAGCGGCATCATGATGTCAGTGATGATGATGTCAACCTTCTCCGGAGAACGCTGTACGAACTCCCATGCCTCGTGGCCGTTACTGCACTCTATGATATTGAATTCAGTCGACAATTCATTGTGCAGATACTGACGGATATCACTGTCATCCTCTACCAACAGCAGGTTGCGATGACGCTTGCCCGAGGATTTGTCTATCGTGGGTTCTACTGTTACTGAGGAATCAGAAGAAACCTCGGGAAGTGCTCCGTCGGGGTTGCAGAGTGGCATGGTCACCACAAAACGTGTACCCCTACCCTCTGGGTTGTCCATGACTCTGATCTCTCCCTTATGCAGTTTCACCAACAGATAGGTCAGGTTCAGACCAATGCCCGTGCCAATATATCCATTCTGATGAACGCCGCTATAGAAACGCTCAAAGACGCGCCCCTTGTCTGCACCACTGATGCCAACACCGTCATCGGTCACGCAAAGGATGAAAGTACCCGTTGCGCTATCTTCCTTCACCTCAATGATCACCTTTCCATTATCAGAAGTGAATTTGAAGGCATTGCTGAGCAGGTTCATGACAATCTTATCCAATGAGGAAACGTCCACCTGAACCTCCAACTTGTCCATTGAATGCAGATACTCAAAAGTGATGTTACGATGCTGTGAGGGATTCTCAAACAGTTCATAGAGGTTCTTGACGAAACCTATCAGTTCCACACGCTGATAATTCATTTGGAACTGTCCTTTCTCTATCTTCCTGACATCCAGCATCTGATTGATCAGTTGCAAGATACGCTGCGCATTCTGATAGATGAGATCGTAACTCTTTTTATGTTCATCGTCATCATTCATGTTACGCAATTTCTCCAAAGGAGCCAAAATCAGGGTCATGGGGGTACGTATCTCATGACTGATATTCATGAAGAACTGTATTCTGGCCTCTGCCAGTTCCTCTTCCTGCTTGCGTTCGTACATAAGTTGTCTTTCACGTACGCGCACGCGAGCGAGTTTATATAAAAGGTATAGGATGACAACGGCCAGCATGACATACACCAGTTTCATCCACCACGAGGCATACCATGGGGCATGAATGACAATGATCACCTGCTTTTCCTCCCCCTGTTTTCCATTGACCGAAGCACGGACCCGCAGGGTGTAACGTCCTACCCCCAGGTTGTTCAGGACTATCATGTTCTGACCGTTACCCAGACTCACCCAGTCCTTCCCGTCCACACAGTATTCGTATGAGGCATTTTGGTACATTTCCAAGGTGCTGACTTCCAACATGATATTATTGTCTGTGTGACAGAAATGCAGTTCCTTTGCCTCGTCTATCCAGCTCTGATAGATGGTGTAGTTGCCAGACATCTGTCCAGCTTCAACCTCCGAACCTTGTACGTAAAGACCTACCAGACGTACGCGAACAAGTGTCTCGTTACTGGCACGGAAGACCTCGTTGGGCACAAAATAGTTCAATCCATTGATGCCGCCAAAGATCAGTCTGCCTTCCGTCTGTGCCGAACAGTGTTCTGTGAATTCGTTGCCCTGCAACCCGTCCTCGATGAAGAACCTATGGAACGTCTTTGTGGCAGGGGAATAGCAGTTCAGACCGTCGTCTGTACTTGCCCATACCTCATAGTTGCCATTTGGCAAGTAGTATAGTTCGATACTGCGTATCAAGTCATTGCTCAACCCGTCTTCCTGCGTAAACCTTGTGATTTCACCATTCTCCTGACTGGGTACCAAACGGTACAATCCTGTAGTTGTGGCTGCCCAAACCACGCCCTGAGCATCGAGGGAGATGTCACAGATATTGCAATTGAGGAAATGTCTGCCACCCTCCAGCATGCCATCCTCCTTAATATTGAAACAATCAATGCCAGAGGCAGAACCGACATACAGTAAGTTTCCATCCACAACAATCTTGTTCGTCCATCTGTTGCCCAGACGTGCATACTCGTCTGCTGTCACATTCTGACCAAGTTCTTTGAAATGCCTTATCCTCTTGCTTTCAGTATTGTAAGAGTATACTCCACTCCCCATAGTGGCAAACCAAAGGTTGCCGTAGTTGTCTTCACCTATGCTATAGACCATTTTGATGGCACCACCTGCAGGACAGATCTTTTCAAAAGGCACGAATGTGCGGTTCTGAGGATTCATGCACACAAGTCCGCCCAGCGAACTGCCCATCCATAGCATTCC
>DCIS01000078.1 GCA_002317475.1 Prevotellaceae bacterium UBA1720
ATTCAATGTTTTTCAGGGCAATACACACCCCCTCTCTTTTGACACATACTCGAAAAGAACATTTAGTGCACACGAACGCACCATAATGCACCATATTTCCTGCAACGCACCACAGCGCACCAACGCCCTCTAAAAATGTCGTAACTTCGCACTGTCAAAACGAGGAGACAACATGTATTTTCTACGTACAGCCTTCGTACAGCCTACGTATAGCATACGTATTCGTACGGTGTTTGTACGGTGTTTGTACGATGTTTATACGGTGTTTATACGACACATTGACAAGGGACAAGGGACAAGGGACAAAGGACAAACCACAGTACCGAGGAAGTTTTATCTTATAATTGTAAAAGGGTGTGGCAAACGAAGCATTTTGTATGCCTTACCTACGTTACTTTCTTTTGTTACATTGTTTCATATTGGGTTTAATTTTTGCAACATTACAAAATATATATTATTTTTGCAGAAGTTTTCGCAAACACTAACTAACTAACATACAACATGAAACCAAAAACAATCCTCGCAGTGCTCGCACTGCTGATGGGCTCATTCTTCCAGATGGCTCAGGCACAGACCACCACCAAGATGGTCAACCCACTCACCTACACCGACATCCCCGACAATGATGTCATCCGTGTTGGCGAGGACTACTACATGATCAGCACCACCATGTTCTTCTGCCCCGGTGCTCCCATCATGCATTCTCGCGACCTGGTACACTGGCGCATCATCAGCTACATCTACGATGTTCTGGCCGACGATGACATCTACAACCTGCGCAATGGTCGCAATGCTTACGGCAAGGGTCAGTGGGCTACCTCGCTGCGCTATGTTGATGGTGTCTACTATGCCCTCTTCATAGCCAACGACCAGCGCAAGACCTACGTCTATCGCACTACCGACATCACCAAGAGCAACTGGGAGCGCAACGAGCTGGAGGGTGTCTTCTTCCACGACCCCTCGCTGCTGTTTGACAATGATGGTCGCGTCTATGCTGTCTATGGCAACGGCGAGCTGCACATCACCGAGCTCACCCCCGACCTTCGTTCCGTAAAGAAAGGTGGTGTGGACCAGATTCTCATCAAGACTCCCCGCGAAGGTTTCGGTCTGCGTGCTGAGGGTGCTCACATGTACCATATTGGCGACTACTACTACTGCATCGTCATTGACTGGCCCAGCGGTCAGCCCCGAACAGAGCGTTGCTATCGCAGCAAGACCCTCCTGGGTGAGTACGAGAGCAAGGTGATCCTGCAAGGCGCCTTCGATGGTCGTAGCGACGGTGTGGCTCAGGGTGCTATCTTCGATACCCCCAAGGGCGACTGGTACAGCGTGATGTTCCAGGATCATGGCGGTGTAGGTCGTGTTCCTACCCTTCAGCCCTGTAAATGGGTGGACGGATGGCCCATGTTGGGCGACAACGGTATACCCGTGAAGGAGTTTGACGTGAACCTGGCACCCTATGGCGAGGACCTCGTATGGGCAAGCGATGAGTTCAAGTACAAGAGCAATGCCGACCTCAACCTCGTATGGCAGTGGAACCACAAGCCTATCGATGATGCATGGTCACTCACGGCACGCAAGGGATGGCTTCGCCTCACCACCGCACAGCTGGCCAAGAACATCTTCGACGCACGCAACACCCTCTGCCAGCGTACCGTGGGTCCTCGTTGCATTGACGAAGTCTGCATCGACGTCACAGGCATGAAACCTGGCGATAATGCCGGTCTGTGTGCCTTCCAGAGCAACTTCTGCTCGGTAGGTGTCACCGTAGCCGAGGATGGTCAGCGCTATGTGGTAGCCAACAGCGGTTCGATGCGCAATTCCAAGGAGGTATTCCGCACTCCCCTCATGGGCAAGAAGATCTATCTACGCTGCAAGTACATCTTCACAGCCCAGGCTGATGACACCTGCGGTAATGACAAGGTCTACATGAGCTATTCAGAGGATGGCAAGAAGTGGATTGACATCGACAACGAACTGCAGATGCGCTTTACCCTTGATTTCTTCATCGGTTATAAGGCAGCACTCTACAACTATGCCACCACCCAGCTCGGTGGTCATGCCGACTTCGATTATTTCCGTCAGTGGACCTACTAATCCACTGGGAAGAACTAGGAATAACTAGGAAAGCCTAGGAATAACTAGGGAAACCTAGGAAAACCCTAGGAATAACTAGGAAAGCCTAGGAATAACTAGGGAAACCCAGGAAACCCTAGGAATAACTAGGAATGACCCAGAAACCCAGAAACAGTCATCTTTATAAACATCATGAAGAAACTTCTCTGTGCGATTGTATGGCTTGTAGCACAAATAGCTATGGCCCAGACATACAGGCTGTTCTCGACAGACAATGGTTTGTCAAGCAGCCTTGTCAATTGTGTCTTTGAGGACAAGTATGGACAGATATGGATTGGCACAGAGGACGGACTGAACCGCTACGATGGCGTGAAGATGACCTCCTACAGACATAGGGACGACGACTCGACCTCGCTGGCAAGCAACTATGTGAGTACGCTGATTGAGGATGCTCAGGGCAACCTGCTTGTGAGCACTTACAGCGGCACGCAGATATACCGTCATGACAGCGATGATTTCTCTCCACGTGCCACTTTTTCCGATGGCAAGGTGATGGTGGGTAACATCAGTAACCTGCTGCTGGAGAAAGACGGAAAGCTTTATGGCATTGGTGACGTGGACTGCGAGATAGTGACACATAACAGGAACAAACTGGAGATACGCCGGCTGAAGACGCCCTACTTCTCGAACAAATTTCTTGAAAACCTGCCCCGACACATGAACTTCCGCTGCAAGATGCGCTATGACGACGGTCATTTGTTGCTGGGCACGGATGGGGATGGCGTGAAACTCTACAACGAGAAAGACCAGACCTTCACCGACTACACACTCGACATACCCGGCATACCACAGGAGCTGCAGAAGGTACACAACATGATGCGCGACAGAAGGGGAAACCTCTGGTTGGCCCTGTACCAGAAGGGCGTGGTGATGGTGTCGGAGCAGAAGAGCATGTTTGGTTATATCGGTAGCAAGAGCAGCAGGCAGAACCTCATCGGTTCGCACGTGGTGCAGTCCATCTGCCGCAGCAGCGACGGGGGTATGTGGGTCGGTACGGACGGTGACGGACTCTATCACGTCAAGGACGGCGAGAGCCAGCACTACACCGTAGGGGTACCGCCGATGATCAATACCGTGATGGAGGACTCGGAGGGGACACTATGGATCGGTTCGTATGGCTTTGCCTGCTATAAGGGCAAGGACGGCAGGTTCAGCGAGGTGGAGGGGCTACCCAACCTGCCTCGCGTCTTTGCCCTCAAGGAAGACCAGCAGCACAAAGTATGGTTAGGCACCATGGAGCACGGTCTGTATTGCTACAACCTCAGGGACAAGACGATGACGCACCTGGACGACGATAGGGTAAACCGATTTGTGAACTGCCTGTACGTCACAGCCGGTGGCGATGTGTTGGCGGGTACGTTCAACGGCATCTACAACCTCACCACCCAGCAGCATATCTGTCCCAGGCGCATCGTCTACGCCATCTACGAGGACAGGATGAAGCGATTGTGGTTGGGCACATCAGAGGGACTCATCATGCTCTCCGGAAACCAAGAGAAGGTGTATACCACGGCTGACGGTATGCCCGCAAATACCGTCTTTGCTATCCATGAGGACGTAAACGGAAACCTCTGGTTCTCAACCAATTCTGGTCTGTCATGCTTCGACGAGCGCGAGGGCGTGTTTACCAACTACTCCGTAAGAGACGGTCTGCAAGGCAATGAGTTCTCGAAGGGAGCCGGCGTGAAGGCTGCCGACGGCACACTGTGGTTTGGAGGTCATGAAGGTATCACCTACTTTGCCTCGAGCGACATCACCCAGAGCGAGTACAACCTGCACCCACGCATCACCGCCCTATATATAAATAATGTGGCCGTCAACACCCGCACAAAGACGGGGGATGAGGCAGTGATAGACACCACGCTGTATGATGCACGACGCTTCACGATTGCCTACGAGAATAATTCGTTCAACATCGAACTCTCGGCCAGCGAGATAGACCGACCTGCCGAATGTACCTTCTGCTACTCGATAGATGGAGGCAACTGGGTAAGCATCCCCGATGGTGGACACATGGTATCGTTCAGCAACCTGGATGCTGGAACGCATACCCTGTGCTATGCCGTGGAATATAACGGAAAGCGCTCGGAATCAGAAGAGGTGACCATCGAGATACGCCATCCCTGGTGGAGCAGTCTGTGGATGAAAGTCTTCCTCTGTCTGGTTATTGCAGCCATCATCGCACTGATCTTTTTCTGGATCAGAAGTAAGGAGAAGGTAAAGGCCCTGGCATTGATCTCGCATAAGATCAGGACGCCGATGTCGCTTATCATCAGTCCACTGGTGCAACTCATTGATAATGACCCCGATGAGGAGCGACAGAAAACCTACAAATTGATGCTGCGCAATGCAGAGAAACTGCAACGCCTGGCAGCACAGGCCACCGAGGAGGAACCCATTGGACCCATTGTCAGCGTGGAGAAGGAAGAGGAGCCCGTTGCTGACCTCAAGCAGTCGCGCAGCACCAAGCAGCTGATTATCGTTGAGGATGACGACGAGGTAAGGAAGTACCTCTGCGAACAACTCTCCCGCGACTATCACGTGCGCGAAGCAACGAATGGCAAAGAGGCCCTTGACCTTGTTTTTGAGAAGGCTCCGGATGCCGTCATCAGCGACGTGACCATGCCCGAGATGGATGGTATCACGCTGTGCAGAAAACTGAAAAAGAACATCAAACTGGCCCACATCCCCGTCATACTGCTTACGGCACGTGCTGACGAGGAGTCGACCCTGCAAGGTCTGGGCATCGGTGCAGATGCTTACATTACGAAGCCATTCAACATCAAGATTCTACGTCAGAGTCTGACCAACATCATCCTGCTGCGTCAGCAACTGAAGAACACCTACCAAGACCAGCAACTGCAGGAAGATAAACTTGACACGTTGGAGGCGGTGAACTATGAAGACCAGTTCATGCAACGCGTGATGGAGTGTATCAACAAGCATCTGGCCGACAAGGATTTCTCTGTGGAGACCATCTGTGACGAGGTGGGTATCAGCCGTGTACACCTGCATCGTCGACTGAAGAAATCGACGAACCAATCAACCAGCATCTTCATTCGCAATGTACGCTTAAAACAAGCCGAGAAGCTGTTGCGCGAATCAGATATGCGCGTCAATGAGATAGCCGAGAAAGTGGGATTCGGACAGCTTGCCACCTTCTCCAAGGTGTTCAAGGAACTCTATGGTGTCTCGCCTAAGGAGTTCAGAGAAAACTGCAGAAATACGTAACAAACTGAATATTAACGCTGTTAAGGCATGTTTCTTGCATTATGTAACAATATTCAAAATGTATGAAACGTGTTTTTTTTGTATACTACGTATATGTTAGTAATTTTGTGCCGTAAATTACAAATTATATGAAGAAGCTACTGACTATCCTTTCTTTGACGCTGAGTCTCCAGATGCAGGCACAGACCTCCCGTGACCTTGGTAACGGTACGTTCATGAACCCTGTAATATGGGCAGATGCTCCAGATGCATGTGTTATACGCGTTGAAAACAACTACTACATGGTCAGCACAACGATGCACATGTCACCAGGCTGTACCATCATGAAGTCGAATGACCTGGTGAACTGGGAGGTGTGTGGTTATGCACACGACCAGCTGGAGGAGACCGATGCCTTTGCCTTGAAAAACGGACAGAACGACTATGCCAAAGGCTCATGGGCAGCCAACCTGCGTTACGACAAATACGAGAAGCGTTACTACCTAATCGTAACCTGCAATACCACACAGCAATCATACATCTTCACTACCACCGATATCGAGCACGGTCCCTGGCACCGTAATGTGGTCAGCATGTGCTACGATCCCGGACTGCTCTTTGAGGACACGGGCAAGGAGTGCAAGAAGTATGTTGTTCACCCTGATGCAAGTCTGGAGAACAATGTGGCATCGATGTGCCCCATCATCTCTGATGGCAAGGGTGGCGTGAAACTCGGAGAGCGCAAGAAGATCTTAGACTATACCCAGGCAGACAATCCACGCCGCGGACTGCGTGCCGAGGGTTATCATGGCTATAAGATTGGCAAGTACTACTACATCTTCATGATTCAGGGTAATGGTGCACAACGTCAGGAAATCGTTTGGCGCAGCACCTCGCTCACCGGTAACGACTGGGAGGTGAAGAAGGTTTTTGCCGGTGATATGGTGAATGCCGATGGTACACCTTTCCAAAAGATCAACGGTGTGGCACAGGGAGGCATCGTGGACACGCAGGATGGCAGATGGTATGCCCTACTCTTCCAGGACCAGGGTGCACTGGGTCGTATGCCCGTGCTTTTAAATATGACATGGAGCAACGATGGTTGGCCTATTATCGGCAACGACGGCAAATCTGTTGACGTGATACAGAAAATGCCCTTTGCCAGCACAGAGGCTGACCGCCAGAAGTCCATTGTAAAGAGCGATGAGTTCAACAACGGCACAACACGATACCTCATCTCCGACAAATATGCAGATAGCGAGGGAAAGGGCGGCGAATACGACTATAATGGGTCAAACCTCAACCTTGAGTGGCAATGGAACCATAATCCCGACAACCGTTTCTGGTCACTCACAGAGCGAAAGGGATGGCTCAGACTGAAGGCAGGCAATATGGCTCACAACATCCGTGATGCACGTAACACGTTGACACAACGAACATTCGGTCCTAAATGCTCAGCTGAGACAATGCTTGATGTGACAGGTATGAAGGACGGTGACTGTGCCGGACTCGTGGCTTTCCAGAACCGCTATGGCTATGTAGGCGTGGAACAAGAAGGCAACCAACGCTACATCGTAATGCGCCGAGCCATGCAAAAGGGTGATGCTCAAGGAAAAGCAATAGAGAAGGTGGCGCTGAAGGGCAAGAAGGCCTACTTCAAGATTGAATTTGACTTCACAGATCGTCGAGACAAGGCATTGTTCTACTATAGTATTGATGGAAAGAAATGGAAGCAGATAGGCGACGAACTCTCCATGTTCTTCGATTGGCCAGACTTCTGCGGTCAGCGCATGGGCGTGTTCTATTTCCCCACCAAGGAACTGGGCGGACAAGCCGACTTTGACTATTTCCACGTAAAATAACCACCACATAATATTATTACGATGAAAAAGACATTTGCGATCATAAGCCTTACACTGGCTTCGCTCAACATCAATGCACAGAAAGTTTCAATAGCCGTTGATGCCAGTCATCCTGATCATGCCATCTCCCCCACCCTTTTCGGCCTGTTCTTTGAGGATATCAACCTCTCTGCCGATGGTGGCGTTTACAAGGAACTGGTGCGCAACCGTTCGTTTGAAGATACTGACACACTAAGTTCATGGACTTTCCGCAGTCAAAAAGGTAAGGCTCAGGTAGTGAATGCCGACAAGCAAGGCCGTGCACAGGAGATGCCTCTAAATTACCAGAACCGTCAGTTCCTCAAGGTTAATTCCGAGGGGGAATTTACACTGTCCAACAACGGCTACTGGGGCATCAGCCTGAAGAAAGGCGAGACCTACGATTGCAAGATGGCACTACGCACTAATGCCAGCGCTTCATTTAGTAAGGCTATCACAGTGAGATTGGTGGATGGCACTGGTAAACCCTTGGCATCGGGTACAATCTCTAACATCCAGGCAGAGTGGAACTACTCCACACAGGCCTTGACCCCACAGGCTGACTGCAATGATGCCCGACTGGAGATTGTGGGTGACGGTAAGGGATTGCTGTACCTGGACATGGTGAGCCTAATGCCACGTAGTGGTTGGGGGAAGAGCAATGTACGCACAGATCTGGGTGAGGCCATGCAGGCCTTACAACCCACATTCTTCCGTTTCCCAGGTGGTTGCTGGGTAGAAGGCAACAAACTGTCAGAACGCTATCAGTGGAAATTAACCGTGGGTCCCGTAGACACACGCGTACCCTTGTGGAATATATGGTCATACAAGGCCACACACGGACTGGGCTACCATGAGTACCTACAGTTGGCAGAAGACCTGGGCGCAGAACCTCTCTTCTGTATCAACGCCGGTGTGGCTCATCAGGACAATGTGGGATATGAAATGCTGGATCAATGGATACAAGATGCCCTGGATGCCATCGAATATGCTAACGGTCCTGTAACCAGCGTATGGGGAGCAGCACGTGCCCGCAATGGTCACCCTGCACCCTTCGGTTTGAAGTACATGGAGATTGGAAACGAAAACTATGGTATCGTCTACTTCGACAACTACAAGCGTATGGCAGAAGCTATTCATGCACGATACCCCGAAATGCAACTGGTGTCGAATGACTGGGGTGGTTCGCATCCTATGGACCCCACACCCGAGCTCATTGACGAGCATTATTATGACAATCCAGACTGGTTCATCCTCAATGCCTCACGCTATGACTCTCAACCACGTAGCGCTACAAAGATCTTTATCGGCGAATATGCTGCGAACAGCAAAGTTGGTGGTGGAAATCTGCGTGGAGCAGTAGGCGAAGCAGCCTTTATGACAGGCTTGGAGCGCAACTCTGACCATGTAACCATGGCTGCATACGCCCCTCTGCTGTGCAACGTTAATCACAAGCGCTGGCCTGTCAACCTCATCAATTTCGACAACCATCGTTGGTATGGTCTGCCCAGCTACTACGTACAACAGATGTTTGCCGCTAATCAGGGAACAGACAATCTGCCCCTCGAGATCAAGGGTGGACCCAACGTTGAACTGCCATCAGCTGCAGGCGGTTTCGGTTTAGGAACATGGAAGAACATGGCAGAATTTAAGGACGTGACCGTCACGAACAAACAAGGAAAGGTACTGTATAAAGGTCAAATCGCCAATGACCTTCAGGGAGCCGAAAAGATTGGTGGTGGTCAGTGGAGCATGGAAGGAGACGTTCTGCGTCAGTCATCCTACGCAACTGGTGTTACAGCCTTCTTTGGCGATGCCAAATGGGCAGAATATGTCATCACGCTTAAAGCACGAAAACTGGATGGCGAGAATGGTTTCCAGATCTACTTCCATCATCAGCCACACAACAACAACCGTCTGCGCTGGGACATCGGTGGCTACAACAACACCGTCTGCGAAATGAAGACCTTCGCTGGTACAAAGAGTGTACCTTACAGCGTAGAGACAGGACGCTGGTATGACGTACGCCTGGAAGTGTCTCCTATGCAGGTACGTGGTTACATTGACGGCACTCTAGTGCAGGAGTTCTCTGCCGGTGAACTGAACACCAAGGCTATTTGCGCCAGTGCTGCCAGTGACAGCAAAACAGGTGATATCATCGTCAAAGTGGTGAACACCTCGGACAAGGTTGTTCCTGCCAGCATTCAGGTCAAAGGTGCTGATTGCAAGTCGGGCAAAGTGGAAGCCATCGTACTAACCTCCGAGAATGGAACGGATGAGAACACACTCGACAACCCAACAAAGGTCTCTCCAAAAACATATAGTACGGTCATCAAGAACAACACCATCACGGAGAAACTGGCAGGAAATGCCGTCTACGTATTTAGAGTAAAGAAATAAACGACCTCCAAAGGACGTTAACCAAAATAATAAATGAAAGGGAAGTACAAATGAAAAAGATAATCCTTACTTTTCTACTGCTACAATTATCAATTGTCAATTTTCATCTTTCAATTTGTCGCGCACAGCAGCGTAGACCCATTGACAATGAACATCCAGCATGGATGATACATATTGACGTATGGAATGCCGCAGATCCACAAAGGATTATTGATTTGGTACCAGATGACATCAAGCCCTATGCCATCATGAACCTTTCCCTCTCCTGCCAATATGACAAGGAGACCAACGTCTACAAAATGCCACAGAATGCTGCACGCACCTATAAGTCGTGGGCAACGGTTTGTCAGCAGAACGGTATGTGGTTCACCTGTCAGCCTGCCAGTGGTGGACGTACACACCTTCAGGTGGACGACCTAGAGACCTTTGAATACTTCTTCAAGCATTATCCCAACTTTCTCGGCTGGAACTTTGCTGAACAGTTCTGGGGATTTGATGATGATGACATGGGATCGGCCACACAGGTTGGTCAGATTGCCTTGTTTGCCAACCTTGTGAAAATGTCACATCAGTATGGTGGATTACTGACCATCTCCTTCTGTGGAAACATTTGGAGCCATGGTTTGAGCCCAGTAGGTATGATGAAGCGCAATAACGACTTGCTGAAGGCATGCCGAGCCTATCCCGAGGCTATCCTTTGGCTCTACAAATACACGCAACCCTGGTGCTTCTACAATGCTGAGAGTGTGACGATATCGCCCTTTATCAGCGGATTGGCCAAGAACTATGGTGTGCGTTACGACAACTGTGGATGGAACGGTGCCATGGATGCTGTTGTAGGTCAGAATAAGGTGAAATATCCTATTGCAGCAGGTATCGGTACGGTGATGGAACAGTGTGGAATCAATGGTGGTTCCGTATGGGATGCACCTGAGACTATTCCAACCGAGTCGTTCAAGGAGATTAGCCGAAGCACCGTTGACGGCTATACACGTCGTAACTGGGCAACCTTCGACGGATTCCAGGGCGCATGGATAGACATGTTCCGCAAAATCATAGACGGCACCTTATATATTCCTACGCGCGACGAGGTGGTTGACAGTACACGTATTGCCATCATCGCCAACACCACTTCAGGTAGCGACGAGGACAAATATGCCACATGGGGCACATTGTTTGACGGACTCTACAAACAGGATGATCCCACGAACAGAGGGGAAGGTCAGTGGATGAACAACAACTGCTACTTCAAGAGTACAGGACGCTATCGCACTATACCTGTCTGCGTGGAGATGTATGATGCCAAGGCCAAGTCTATCCCACAGAAGATCAGTCGTGCAACGGCCAAGAGCAACTGGTCGTCCATCAGCAAAAAGCAGGCCTTGTATAACAAATATTACCCCGAATTGTCCAAGGGCGACTTGTTCGTGTCACGCGTACAGAACCAGCTCGTCACCTACACACCCTACACTTATCTGAATAGTCATCGAAATGCCACGGGCGACGTGCCTCTGCTCTATAATACCTGCGATACGCTCACCCTCACCTTGGGTATGTTGGGCAGTGGCATCGTTCGTGAGTATAGCGATCATATTGATTTCTACCTGAACAATTTCCGAACTGACACTACAACCAATGTGGCAGAGACCATTACCATCAAGGGGGCAACGGAACAACCTTCATACACTATGAAGAAAGGTCTTCTGGCTACGGCTACGTCCTCACAGAAATGGGATGAAGAAACGGGAACCTACACCCTGACCGTCAAGCACAAGGGTGGTGTTAGCATCACAGTCAACTGTGCAGGAAACGCTAAAGAGCGCAAAAGCAATGGCCCTGCTATGGCAAAGCTTCCCCTACCCGTGCAACCTGCTCCTTACTATGGTCCCATAATCATCGAGGCTGAGGACATGGACCACAAGAACGTCAAGTCGTGCGTGACGGGTCCATTCTACTCGCACCCAAATGTACGAGGTCATTCTGGCAATGGATTTATGGAGATGGGTAGTAACACTGGAGGTGTGTTACGTCATCAGTTATCACTTCGTGACGACCAGCAGGGTGATTACACCATCACCTTGCGTTATATGAACTCCACTAAGGCCGGCAAGATGAAGGCTACCGTGAATAGCAAGAATACCATCGTCAATCTGGAAAAGACAGCCGTGAATGAATGGAAGAAGGTTAGCTTCAACGCTACCCTGAAGGGTGGAAAGAACACCCTGCTGATTACTAACACCGGTGGACTTACCGCCTACCTTGACCAGATCATCTATACGCCTGCAAACACCGAGCCCGAACGTTACGAGATCTTCGTACGAAAAGCAAATTATGGTTCACTCAATCCTCGTGTCAATGAGGCTGCAGAGGGAGACACCGTGTACGTTGAGATCAAGGCAAACAAGGGTTATGGGCTAAAGGAACTGGCCGTGGTAAATGGCGTGAACTTCACCATGGGAACCCAAATCAACCTTGAGACATTGGAGAATGGCAACACGTTGCTTTCCTTCGTAATGCCTGATGATATCGTCACCCTGAAACCCACCTTTGCAAAGGGAGTCAATACAGTAGACGGCATCACCATCACTGAGACTGATGGTACGCAGACCACTGCCGTTTATGGTCTCAGCGGAGAGCGTCGCACCACTACATCACGCGGCATAAACATCATTCGCACAAGTGATGGAAAGACAAGAAAGGTGCTGGTGAAATAAATAAAAGTTGATTGATTTTTTTAGTTATTTATTAGGTTAATTAGGTAATTATTACAAGACTTTACAAAGTCAACCACCCATTGGTCCGTGAGGATCGATGGGTTATTAAAAGAATGTTCGGACATGAAATACGCAAATACGCTATTATTAGGATTGTTCTTCCTACCATTAGGCATCTTGGCTCAAAGAAATGTCGTTAGTCTTAGTGCGCTGTCATCGGGTAAAACATTCGATGGCATTGGCATTGTAAATGGCGGCGGAGCCACGTCTGTGCTACTTAAGGACTATCCGGAACCACAGCGTAGCGAAATCATGGACATGGTATATAAACCCAAGTTCGGTGCATCGGTCAGCACTTTACTGGTCGAGATTCCCGGAGATGGCAATTCCACCCAGGGCTCGATGCCCTCACACAGTCATTACAGAGGTGACCAGAACTTCGAACGTGGTTATATGTGGTGGGTGATGAAGGAAGCCAAGAAACGTAACCCTAAACTCTCGCTCGACGCCACGGCATGGAGTGCTCCTGCATGGGTGGGCAACTACTGGTCGCAGGACATGGTGGACTATTACATCTCCTGGCTGAAGGGTCTGCGCCATGTACACGGGCTGGAGCTTGACGCCATAGGTTGCCACAACGAAAAAGGCTATAGTTATGATTTTGCCAAGAACCTTCGCCGCAAGATGAACGAGAACGGTTTTCAACAGGTAAAACTTCATGCTTTTGACAATTGGGGAGGAGGTAAGATGAATTTTCTCAAGGATATGCAAAAGGATACAGCCTTGTGCAACGCCATTGATGTTGTTAGTGCTCATACTTTCAGCGAGATAGCACTTACCCCAGAGGAACGCCAGTTGGCTGAATCTTTGGGCAAACCTATCTGGAACTCTGAGGACCATGTCTACCTTAAAGGCTTTGACTGCCTCATTAGTATTGTCAAGTGTTTCAATGAGAACTATATCATCAGCGGGGCCACAAAGGTAGTCAACTGGTACGACATTGCTGGTGTCTATCCCTTGGAACCCTACAGCCACGACCCTGCCATGCTCCTGGCCTACGAACCATGGAGCGGACATTATGAGGTGCGTGAATCGTTGTGGGGCTATGCCCATTATGGTCAATTCACGGAAGTAGGTTGGCAATACGTAGACGAAGGATGTCGAAAACTGGAAGGTGGTGGCAGCATGGTGACACTGAGAAATCCAGAGACAGGTGACTATAGTATCATTGTTGAGACCAAGGACGCGCAGACCGAACAGAAACTTGATATCTCTTTGGGAAAGGGATTACTCAGAAACGACCTATGCCTATGGCGCAGCACAAAAAGCGAACAATTCCTGCGCCTAGCAGATATTCACCCACGAGGTGGCAAATTCACCATAACCCTACAACCTGGTACCGTCTATTCATTGTCCACGACGAAAGGTCAACAAAAAGGTTCTTTTGCCAACATTCCGGTCTCAAAGCCCTTTCCACTTCCCTACGTGGATGACTTCGAGCAGTATAAGCAAGAAAACTCGCAACTTCAGAACCACGGATACCTCCCTCGCTATACCGCCGATATCATAGGCGCCTTTGAACTGGTGGAACGTCCAGACCATCAAGGGCATTGCCTCCGTCAGGTGGTGGGTGAGCACACCCTCAGTTGGGCTCCCGAATGGCACTATTACACCATCCTGGGAGATTCTGCATGGACCAACTACGAGGTATGCGCAGATGTCTGGATGAATCCACAAGATGAATGTGCACTGATGGGACGAGTATGCGACGTAGGTTCGGGTTATGGCATCTGGGCTAAGGGTTACTATCTGAAACTCAACGATCAGGGCAATTGCTCCATTGTCATTACACGTGGTAAACTCAATCCACGTGAACTCATCGGGGACAAGGAACAGCAAGAAGCTATTCTAGCCCGCAAGGATGTCGAGGTAGGAGGTGAATACACCCTTGCTTCTGCCCATGTGAAGGGTATCTCTGCTTGCAGCTGGCATAACCTACGCATCCGTTTCCAGGGGAACACCATCACTGGCTATGTAGATGGTCAGCAAGTGGTGCAAGCCACTTCCGACCGTTATCTGAAAGGAATGGCAGGGCTGATGACCTTGCAACGCAAGGAGGGTATCAGCACCTCGTATTTCGACAATCTGAAGATCAATGCTGTACCATAATGAAAAAATTATACATCACTTTCGTTTTACTGCTCGTGACATCTGTGGTTTTAGGCGCAGAACAATTTGTGCAGTACCAGAAGACTGCTGATAGTCAGTTGCGCTTGACAGGTACGGCAGACACAATCCTTTATGACGCTAATGACTGGGAAGGCGTGAAGATTGCCGTTCGCAATCTACGCAACGACCTAAAGGCGGTAACAGGCAGTCCCTGTGCCCCCATCCTCGTGGCTACCGTGGGCAAGAGTGAAATCGCTCTACAATATAAGGAGCAAAGCAAGCAGCTTAAGGGTAAGTGGGAACAGTACCTTATCTTCAATGATGGTGGAAAACTAGTCATCCTCGGCAGCGACAAGCGTGGCACAATCTATGGTATCTACGAACTTTCACGTCAGATGGGTGTCTCACCTTGGTACTGGATGGCTGATGTGCCTATTGCGAAGCACAAGGATTTATATTTCACACCAGGCATTTACACTAACGGTGAACCCAAGGTGAAATATCGTGGTATCTTCATCAACGACGAAAATCCATGTCTGCAGAGCTGGGCACGCGAAAAGTTCGGCAACATGAATGGTGAAATGTACCAGCATGTGTATGAACTCCTACTACGTCTGCGTGCCAATCTGCTGTGGCCAGGCATGTGGGGAGCATTCCCCGAGGATGACCCAAGCAACAGTCGCCTATACCGTCCTGATGGTTCATACGAGGGCAACTGCTTCAATGAGGATGACCTTGAGAATCCCGCTATCGCTGATCGTTACGGGATTGTGATTGGAACCTCGCACCACGAGCCTTTCCAACGTTCACAACAGGAATGGTTTCGTCACCGCGATGAGTATGGCAATGGTGAATGGAACTACAAAACAAACCGCGATGGTGTCCGTCAGTTCTGGCGCGATGGTATGGAGCATACCAAGAACTACGAGAGCATCATCACCGTAGGTATGCGCGGCGATGATGACAAACCGATGGTCGATATGGGAAGTGCTAAAGAGAACTTCCGTATGCTTGCCCAGATTATCAAGGACCAGCAGAAGATTATTGCTGATGTCACTAAGAAACCTGCCAATCAGACCCCTCAAGTGTGGACATTGTACAGCGAGCAACTTGATTATTTTGATGGCGGACTTGATGTACCCGACGATGTGATTATCGTGCTATGTGATGATAACTTTGGTGATGTGCGCCGCCTTCCTACAACTCCGCGCAAGGGTGGCTATGGCATGTATTATCATGTAGCTTACTATGGAGCACCTCGCGCACAGAAGTGGTTGAATATGTCGCAGATACAGCAGCATTGGGAACAGCTCCAAGCCACTTACGACTATGGTGTCAACAAGCTTTGGATTCTGAATGTAGGAGATATAAAACCCCATGAATTTCCAACCACTTTCTTTATGGATATGGCTTGGAATCCCGAGGCGTTCAATGCGGATAATCTATACGACTATACTGTGGATTTCTACACTAAAACATTTGGTGCAGAGCATGGTGCAGAGATAGCAAACATCATCGATAAGCACAACAAATACACAGCATACATAAATGCTGAGTTGCTCAATCAAAACACTTTCAATCTCGAAAGCGGTGAGTTCGAGAGAGTGACCAACAAATATTTGGTTCTCGAAGCGCGTGCCCTACGCGTTTATTCAGCTCTTCCTGATAACTTCCATGATGCCTACTGGCAACTTGTACTCTATCCAGTCAGTGCTATGGCTAATCTCTATCAAATGTATTATGCTGCAGCAAAGAATCGTCAGTTTGCAGAAAAAAATGATCCCGAAGCAAATAAATGGGCACAACTCTCAGATGACTGCTTCGTTCGAGACAGCCTGCTTGCACATTATTATAATCATGAGATGAGCGGTGGCAAGTGGAATCACATGATGGATCAGAAGCATATCGGATTCAAGACTTGGCACACACCGAAGCAGCAAACTCCTCCATCCGTAAAGCGCGTGACAGAAGCTTCCGACCAAGACCAGTGGGTGTTCACCTCGTCCGATGGGGTTTGTGTCATTGAGGCCGAGCACGCCTATCAACGCATCAATCCATCTGCTGATGCACAGTGGAAGGTCATACCAAATCTTGGCAGAACTCTTTCCACTATCGCAGTCATCCCTTACACATCTTCGGTAGAAGGGGCTGCACTTGAATATATGATTGAGATTCCGGAGGAGCAATTCAAAGATAAGATTGAACTGCACGTGGCACTCCGCAGCACCATGCCTTTCCTTAAAGGTGGACATGGATTCAAGGTTTCAATCAATGGAGGTGAACCACAAGAAGTCAATTACAACAAAGACATGAACTGGGAAAACAAATACAACCTCATGTACCCAGCTGCTGCCGATAGAGTGATTGAAACCAAATGTACGTTGAAACTGAAGAAATCACAAGACAACAGATATATCCTGCGTTTCGAACCAACTGCTCCAGGTGTGGCACTTCAGAAACTCATTCTGGACATTGGAAGCTATACTAAGTCGCGACTGTTAGGAATAGAATCGCCACATAGACGTTTATAAATTATAAAAGTTAACGATTAAAGATTAAAGAAAGTTTACTGTTTAAGGGTGAATTAAAATGAAGAATATTCAAAATACATTTTGGATCGTTGCTATGCTGCTCGCAAATACTCCAAGTGTGAGCGCACAAACGACACATCTCAATTCATTTCAAAATACGACCATAACAAGTGGACGTATGAAAATGCTTGAGCAGAAGGATGTGGAGGTCATTAAATCACTTGACCCAGACAGACTATTGTTTTACTTTAGGGATTTGGCCGGAATAGATAATCCCGAAGGGGTTAGGAGATATGGCGGATGGGAAAATTCTGACCTTAAGGGACACACTCTCGGACACTATCTCTCTGCCATGAGTATGTATTGGGCACAGAGCAATGATGCTGAATTATTGAAAAAAGTGAACTATGTGGTGAGTGAATTGGGACGTTGTCAGAAAGCCATGGGAAGCGGCTATATCAGTGCCTTCCCTGATACTGCACTTGACCGTGTGGAAAAGGACGGTAGCGGCTGGGCTCCTTACTATACCTTGCATAAGATTCTACAGGGTCTGATGGATGCTTATACGTTTACTGGCAATACGGAAGCCTTGCGTATCGCATCGTCATTCGGCGACTATATCCACAATCGCACCACACGCATTACGGTGAACGCAAGATGGATAAAAAACCTGGACATCATGGAGATTGGGGGATTTGCAGAATCTATGCTTAACCTCTATGCACAGACCCACAACGAGAAGCACCTGAAGGCTGGTCAGTTCTTTCAGCAGATGGACAAGATCGAACCAAGTGCCAACGGTATTGACCAGTTGCATGACAAGCGAACAATGAACTTCCATCATGCCAACA
>DCIS01000014.1:0-5523 GCA_002317475.1 Prevotellaceae bacterium UBA1720
TGAAAAGGGCACACCCAAAAGTGATAGAAATGACAAAAGAAGCATACATAGAAATGGCCGAAAAACAGCGCATGCAGCTCAGTCGCTTGGCAACAGGTTTCCTGCACGACACGGATGCTGCAGAGGATGTTGTCCAGGAATCACTGCTTCGCCTTTGGCTCCTTCGGGAACGCATTGAGACAGCACAGGATTTCAGCGCCTTGGCCATTCGCATCACCAAGAATGTATGCATCAGTCTATGGCGACAAAAACAAAAGCAGCAGACGGTGTCCTTGGAAGCGCTGAACTCACTCGAAAACAGCAGTCAGTCTACAGACATAGAGGACAAGGAATGCCAGCAGATACTGCAACAAGCACTCTCGGAACTGGCTCCCGCTGAGCGGCGTATCTTCCAACTCTGGCAACAGGATCTCAGCATCCAGGAGATAGCCACCATCACCGGAGCCCAACCTCGAACCGTCAGTAGCATGCTCTCCCTGACTCGGCGTAAGCTCTACACCAAACTAAAAAACCGCAACACCCTATAACAACCATAACACCGAACAAAATGAAAGAGAATCTGATAGACAAATACATGGCAGGCACTTCCTCACACGAAGAGGAACAGCAACTGTTAGCTTTGCTGCAAGCCGAGTCAACCCTCTCCCCTGAAGACCAGATGCTCCTGGATATGTTGAGGATGAATACACACGAGGTTGAGATGCAGGACAGCTGGTTGGAAGAGGACGAAAGCAAGTTGTTTGACAGCTTGATGGAAACACCTGACAACAAGGTGGTTACCGAGGACAAGGAACTGCAACAATCCGTCACGACACACAAACGTCCACCACGGCAACTTAGAGTCATTGCCATCCGCATTCTTGCAACTGCAGCCGTCCTCACAGGAGCCTTCTATGCAGCCCGTCCACTATGGAACAACAGCAGCAAGGACATGACCGTCACCTACATTTACGGCAACAAGATTGAAGATTCGCAAGTGGCAATGAATATGATGCAAGAGACCTTAGGCGACATTTTTGACCGTCCAGATGTGGAAAGCGAACTGACAGACCTTCTGAATTAACCCTTCCCACGCCGAGACTAAGAAACTGAGAAACTAAGAAACAAAACAATTATGAGACATATATTATATATTATAGCATGTTTGCTGACAGCCCTTCCAGCAAGTGCACAAAAGAATCTGGCTGTCAATGACATCTTTGATGGCGACATCGTGGCAAAGACCTACATGGTGGAGAACATGATCAAGGGCGAACAGTTGAACCCCTACAAACTCACCTATTTCCGAAGCATTAAGTTCAAGGCCACACCCGAAGAACGCAAGAAAATAGAAAAACTAGTCAACGAGGATATCAAGAACTCGCTGGACCTAGAGCAGGAACGTCAAGGCACTACCGTCGAGAGCAAGACAAGCAACAGCCAGGAATCGCCTCTCAGTTACGCGATGATGACCCTCCCCGCTGATGGGAAATACAGCCCTGAGAATCCCAACCGATGGTACTTGTGCTATCAATGCACGCCCTTCAAGAAGAATGAATACGCCATTACCCTCGTCTTTATGAAAGGGCATGCCACCATCAAGGAACTACGCAAGATGTTCAAGAAATAAATCATTCTGATTAACAGCAAATTATCAAACGTATAAACAACATTAACAACTATAAGACAATGAAAACTATTAAGTCATTTACCGCTCTGGCTATCGCAGCCGCAACCATGATATTGTTCACCAGCAAGGCATCTGCACAGGAAATCGCCGTTAGTTTCGACAACGAGACCACTGATTCGCTGGAATTTGTAAGCCAGTCGTCCAATAGCCACCCCGGAGGTTGGAACTTCGACTTCATTGGCCTGAACGTGTCTTCCAAAAAGGGTCATTATCGTTCCTATCTGCCCACTCTTACTTTCTTCAGTGGATGGGGATTCGGAGTAAGTAGTGCCTTGAACGCACCTGTCGACGTGGACATCAACGTAGGCCGTTCCTTCAACTTCTGCATCGAGGACGTAGTAGCAATTCGCATGCGTCCCTGGAAGACTGGTACATTCTCTCTGGGTTACGGTTTTGATTTGCGAAACTACCGTATGACTGGTGACATGCGTTTTATTGAAAACCCAGACTCCAAGAAAATCTACACTGCTGACTATCCAGGCAACACCGTTCCTAATTACAGCAAGATACGCACATTCAGCAACACCTTCAACCTGAAGTATATCCAGTATCTGGGCAAGGGGTTCCGTTTGGCTTTTGGTCCTGAGGTCACTCTGCTTGGCAAGGGCAACAAGCAGAAGATTGTCACCAACTACTACGACAACAACGACAACAACAACGACGGCAAGAAGGATGGTGAACAGGAACTGAAGACTAAGAAGATCAAGGCAAACAAGGTCGGCCTCAACCTCGTAGGTGTACTGAACTACAAGAATCTCTTCGGCGTATATGCCAAGTACTCACCCAGCAGCGTGCTCAACCCCGCATTTGGTCCTGAGTTCAACACCGTTTCTTTCGGCGTAATGCTCTTCGGACTCTAAAAATCAAAGAGTTTTCGCCCTCCGCCTTTCGCATTTCAGATATTTTGATTATATTTGCAGCGACATTCCATTCCTCGTGGTTTGTCGCTGCAAATCTTTTCTAACCAAGGAATGTTATTCAACCGCAACAGATAAAACAAATATATCCATGAAGAAACTTTTTTTCCTCACCGCATTAGTAGCTTCTGCAACCCAACTGCTGGCCAAAGACATCTATGTAAACACCCCATCCACCACTCTGCTGCTGAACGCAGAGGAGGGTAAACCTCTGCATATCAGTTACTATGGCAGCAAGGTGACTGATGCCTCTGAGGTCTATAACGCCTACAGCCTCTGGGAGGAGGCCTATCCAGCCTTTGGCGCTGGATGTCAGGAACTGGTTTGTCTCAGTGCACGTCATGCTGACGGCAATATGAGTACCGAACTCGTTTACATCAGCGACACCGAGCGTCAGGAACAGAACGCCAAGGTCTATGTCATCACAATGAAGGACAAAGTCTATGATTTTCAGGTAGATGTTTGCTATCGAACCTACCAGAATTGTGACGTCATAGAGACTTGGACTGAGATACGAAACAACGAGAAGAAACCCATCACCCTGCTGCAGTATGCCAGCGGTTTCCTGCCCATTCGTCAGGGTGATGTATGGGTAAGTCATCAGCATGGTGCATGGGGTGCAGAGGCACAGGTTACCGAGGAACCTCTGCATGCAGGTCAGTTCCTGGTACAGGATTACAATAGTGTCAAGAATGCCGTGGTAAACCGTCCCAACATCATGCTCTCGCTGGACGGCAAGCCTCAGGAGAATCAAGGCCGCGTCATTGGTGCCGTGCTGTGCTGGAGTGGCAACTTCAAGATGAAGGTGGATACCCAGGGAAAGAACATCCACCGTTTCTCGGCAGGTATCAGCGAGGATAACGCGATGTACACCCTGAAGAAGGGCGAAAGCTTCACTACTCCCCAACTGGCCTTGACTTACAGCACCGAGGGTATGGGTGGTGCCAGCCGTAGTTTCCATCGTTGGGCACGCAAGAACAACATGGTGGCTCATGGCGAGAAGATGCGCAATATCCTGTTGAACTCATGGGAAGGTATCTATCTGGATGTCGACCAACAAAAATGCGAGAAGCTGATGGATGGTGTGAAGACCCTCGGCGGAGAGTTGTTCGTACTGGATGACGGTTGGTTTGGCAACAAGTATCGCCGTAACGTGGACGACAAGGCACTCGGTGACTGGGTGACAGATACCCTCAAGCTCCCTCAGGGCATTCCTGCTCTGGCCAAGGCAGCCAAGGATCGTGGACTAAAGTTCGGTATCTGGATTGAACCTGAGATGACCAATAACCCCAGCGAACTCTACGAGAAGCACCCCGACTGGATTGTCTGTCATCCCACACGCGAACCTATCTATGGTCGTGGAGGCACACAGCTCATCCTTGACTTGAGTAACCCAAAGGTGCAGGACTTTGTATTCCAGGTCGTTGACAATCTGATGCAGGAGACTCCCGACCTTTACTACATCAAGTGGGATGCCAACTGCGAGATTCACAACTTTGGTTCGTCATACCTCACACAGGACAACCAGAGCCACCTCTACGTCGACTATCACAAGGGCCTCATCAATGCCCTCAAGCGCATACGTGCCAAGTATCCCGACCTCGTCATCCAGTGTTGTGCCAGTGGTGGTGGACGTGTTTGCTATGGTCTGATGCCTTATTTCGACGAGTTCTGGGTAAGCGACAACACCGATGCTCAGCAGCGCCTCTTCATTCAGTGGGGCACCAGTATGTTCTTCCCTACCAATGCCATGGCTCAGCATGTCAGCGCTTCTCCCAATCACCAGACGGGTCGACAGATTCCCTTGAAGTTCCGCTTTGACGTAGCATTTACAGGACGTTTGGGTATTGAGATGCGTCCTTCAGACTTCAACGAGCGTGAACTGGCCTTTGCCCAGCGTGCCATCGAGACCTACAAGCATTTCCGTCCCCTCATCCAGCAGGGTGACCTCTACCGTCTTATCTCTCCCTACGAGGGTAAGGGCTTCTGTAGCGAGATGATCATGAACGAACAGAAGACAGAAGGCCTATTCTTTGCCTATAAGTTCGAGCAGTACATGGACCTCTTCCGTCCACGCTTCCAGTTCGCAGGCCTTGACCCCAACGCCATCTATACCCTTACAGAAATCAATCGCGATGGCGGTAATGCCGACCATTGGGAAGGGCATAAGTTCTCTGGCCAATTCCTGATGGAGAATGGTGTAGAGATTAATCTCAGTGGTCAGTGGGCCAGCAAGGTCATTCACCTGAAAAAGAATTGAGGTAATGAGGTTTTAGGGTAACAAAGAAACGAGATAAGAGACCTTAAAACGAATATTTTTGCCCAAAAAGTTTGCGGATTCGGAAAAAGTCCGTACCTTTGTGAGCAAAAGAAGACATAAGTAGATAACGAGAAGGGTTCCGGCTCATCGCCGGGATTCTTTTCTTTTAGTCTCTCTCAACCAAGGAAAACGAATAAAAACAGATATAACATGGCTTACATGACACAAAAAGGTTACGACAAGCTCGTAGCCGAACTCCAGCACATGGAGAGCGTAGACCGTCCCGCAGCCAGCGCAGCTATTGCCGAAGCTCGCGACAAGGGCGACCTGAGTGAGAATGCAGAGTATGATGCTGCCAAGGAGTGGCAGGCAAAGCTTGAGGGCAAGATTGCCAACCTGAAGGCTACCATCGCAGCAGCAAAGATCATTGACACCAGCAAGCTGAACAATGAGACCGTTCAGATCCTGACCAAGGTAAAGCTGAAGAACGTAAAGAACAACATGACCATGGCCTACACCATTGTCAGCGACACCGAGGCTAACCTCCGTGAGGGCAAGATCAGCGTGGGTACCCCCATTGCTCAGGCATTGCTCGGTCACAAGGTGGGCGAGAAAGTTGCCGCCAAGGTTCCAGCCGGCGTTGTTGAGCTCGAGATTCTGGAGATTACCTTCGAGGA
>DCIS01000014.1:5600-10894 GCA_002317475.1 Prevotellaceae bacterium UBA1720
GGAGAGATACCCAGCTACAAGATAGCAGAGGACGAGCATTACTACGCCTTCCTGGACATCAGTCCCCTGCAGAAGGGCCACACTCTGGTCATCCCCAAGCGCGAGGTAGACTACCTCTTCGACCTCGAGGACGATGAACTGGCAGGTCTACAGGTATTTGCCAAGAAGGTGGCCATTGCCATCAAGAAGGCCATCCCCTGCGTCAAGGTCGGACAATGCGTCCTGGGCCTTGAGGTTCCCCATGCCCACATCCACCTCGTACCCATGCAGAGTGAGGCCGACATGCGCTTCACCAATCCGCACCTCACCCTCACTCCCGAAGAGTTCGAGGAGATTGCACAAAATATCAAGGCTCAGTTCTAATAACAGTCATTGTTGCTCAGCACAGAGTTGATATGATGATATGATACAAAATAAGGGATTCCACATCGGAACCCCTTATTTTTGTCTTGTGAAACAAGTCTTATTTCATGCATCCGTCAATGAACTCCTTCATCTCGGGATAATGACTCTCGATGCTGAGCAATAGGTGAAGCTGGTTATTGGCACGAGTAAAGTTGTGAGTGGGATACTTCACCTTCCAGTACTGATCACCATTGAGGTAGTCCCAAAGGAAGCGAACACACTGCATGTAGGGGAACAGGGCAGCAGCGTAGGGAAGGTTCTCCACCTCAATGGGAAGGAGGAAACTGCCTGCACTCTCCAGATAACCCTCGGTGAAGGCACGGAAGATATCCATATTGAAGCCCACGGCATTCATATCCTCATAGTCCTCAGCCACAAAGTTGGCACCCGTACGCAGGAAGTCGCCATAGTCAGAGAAGATGAAGTTTGGCATCACGGTATCAAGATCGATGACACAGAGTACATTGTCCTGCTGGTCGAACATCATATTGTTGACCTTCGTATCGCAGTGGCAGACACGCTTGGGCAGGGTTCCCTCACGACCCATTTGCTCTGCCTTGCACATCTCCTCAGCACGTGCATCTATCTCCTTGAGCATAGCCTGTACCTGTGGTTCGTCTGCACGACCTGCACGGTTCTCCTTCAAGGCCTCACGCAACTGCTGTAAACGGAACTCCATGTTGTGGAAATCCTTAATGGTCTCTCCCAACTCTACGGGGATATCAGCCAGCATAGCCTGGAAATTGCCAAAGGCACGACCAGCAGCACGACTGGATTCGGGGTTTACAGCCTGTTTAGTAATGGCGTTGGGAATGAACACCATTATACGCCAGTACTTGCCATCCACAAGGGCATAGAGTTTATTGCTGTCTTTCAGGGGAATGAATTTCAGAACCTTACGATCTATATCTGTCTCACCTTTCTCTTCCAGTTTCTGACGGATATGCGAAGTAACAGCGTCAATATTGCGCATCACCATATCCACGTCGGGGAAGACATTATGATTTACACGCTGCAACACGTAGTTGGGAGCATCCTCCTCTGCGGTGATCACACGATAGGTATCATTAATCAATCCTTCGCCTAAGGGTTTGATTTCCTGTACGGTACCAGTGATGGCAAACAGGGAAACAATGTTTTGTAATTCGTTCATGATTGGTATATTTTAGGTTAGTTGGTTCTTACCTGCTTTCGGGTGTAGAAAGACCCGTGATGGGCGTACCGTCCTCAGCCAGACCCTCAGCACTGATGGTAATCTGGGTATTCTTGCTGTTGTTATAGAACTGCAGGTTGGCATGGCCCTTGGCATCAAGCTTCAGGTTGGGATTCCAATAGAGGGTACGACGATAGTCCTTAGTGTCAGGCAGCGGTTTCTTGCTGTAGTCAGGCTGGTAGAAATCGTAGCTGACAGAATATCCGTAAAGGATATAACGGCGGTCACGCCATGTAGCACGCTGACCATCATCCATGAATCGATGCAGGTCGACAGAGACTATGGGCTGATCGTCCTGACTGTAACGCTTGTCACCCTCCAGACGAGGAGCATAATCGGTATAGATGTAGACCTTGTCAAGGGCTGAGAGGTTGTTGTACTTGTTACGCTCTCCCTCAGAGATGTTGCTTGTGAGGTTTCGACCGTTATAACGAGGCTCCAGATAATAGGCACGTTCCATACCCATATCACCAATATAGGTGCGTGCCAGATTGTAGAAGAAACGCGTGTGACCAATGAAATAACCGGGACAGAAACCAGCATCGCAGACATCATTGAAGGCATCATAGGCATCAATCACCATGGCAGGAGTTTTCTTATCAAACTTACGCATACCATTATGGGTAGCACCTACGGTAATCTGCTTCAGATCATGTGTACGACCTAAAGGATCAGCAATCAGCTTGCTTCCCTCGGGGATGGGAGCCAGATTCTCCTGATAGAAAACATAAGGTTTTACAAAACGAGGATAGATATGGGAAAGACGTACGTAGAAATCGGGATAATTCACGTCGCCACGATTATCCTCACCGACAGCCAGCCACTCATAGTTCTCGGAATTGGTCTTCTTTTTCCATTTCGAAGTATCTGCAGCACCCAGGAAGAAATACAATCCCTCCTCGAAACTGGGAGCATCAAACTTAAACTGACCATTGTTCGAGGTCATCATTTCACCCTGAGCCGAACTACCCTGCTGACCATTGAATCCAGGCTGGGCAAATTCAGCATGAATCATCACCTCACGCTTGATGGGCTTTTCTTTTGTGCGGAACATCTCCTGAGCAATCTCAGCATTGGTGCGACCTGCCATCACGGTACCAAATGGGGTAGACACCAGTTCGAAATTATCCTCGAAGTACTCGGTGGTATCACTGACCGTAGTATTCTCGGTACCACTGTCACTTGATGCCTCAGCATCCCTACGTGCCATCTCTTCTTCAATAAACTTCTCTGCCGCCTCAAGGAAATAGTCCTCCTTACGCTCCGTGAAATAACGATTTACATCACCCGTCAGCAACTGAGTACGCTCGGGCATGTGCTTGAGGGTGAAAGTGTTAGGAGTGGCCATAATGCGCCAATCATAGCGACGCCAACCCTGTACCATAAGCAGAAGGTCCAGATTGTGACAATGCTCAGCATCATCGCTCTCGAAATAATAGGTGGGGGTCTCGATGAAGCCCTTGACCTGACTGCCAAGCAGCATCTCTGTCAGGATATTGGCATTATCATAGAGATACTCGCTATGAGCGGCATCGCGCACAGCTACACTGATCGTACTGCCAGCCTTGCCATCCACACCAATCTTGATGGGAGCAAATGGAGAATAGGCCGTAGCGCTGATACCTGTGAACGTAACCTTCTGCTTGTCCAACTGTTCGACCTGACGCACGAAAGCCAAACGATCAGCATAGACCGTACCTTCAGCATCAAAGATGGTAACCTGGATGACACCCGAAGGATAATCCTTGGTCTTGAACCTACAATTCAGCTCCTTGCCACTACCCAATTCCTTGAAGTCCTGCATAACACCATGAGAGAGCACCGTGACACCCAATTTCTTCTGTGCTGCGATACCAGCTGCCTGAACAGCAACATGTAACTCGTTATCCTCTACGTTTACCTGTAGGGCAACACCATCAGACACCGCCTTTGGCAAATCAAACTTCTGCTTTTGGTCTTCAAACATGAAAATAGCTTCGTAATTCTCGTCAGCCTTCACATCCAAGGTGAAGACGCCGCAACCACGATGCTCAGCGGGAGCTGTCGCAACAACATTACCATGTTTGTCTCGAACCTCCAGATTTCCAGCCAGATGCCTACCCTCTTCATCATCAGCCTGAAAAGCCACACGGCACTTCGTGCCTTCAACCAACCATCCCCCTTCGGGATAGAAAGCAAGTTCGGCCTTCGTCTTGCTGTTGCTCTTCTTGAAGTAGCGCTGCAAAGGGCGAACGGTCATATCCTCAGAATAGTCACCAGGCTCCATGGGTGGATCATAGACAGGGAAGACACGACTATAGAGTTTCTCGTAGTCGCGATAGAATTCCTTGGCCATCTTCTTGTTATAGAACCAATCCTCGGAATAACTGACATGCGGATGCTCAAATTCACCCCAGTTCAACTGCCAACGGGTATAGGCACGCAGTTCGTAGTAGCCCGCATAGAGTGAGTCCTCAAGGGCAAAGGCGCCAAAACCTTGCCCTGACGTCATCTTCAGTTTCTGACGCTCCACCAGATAACCATCGGGAGTAAAAAGTTCGACATAGAGCAGTCCGCTCAGATTGCTGACTTGTCCATCCGAACGACGTAGATAGGCCTTATAATGGATGGTATCACCCAGGAAGTAACTGGTATTATCCATGTGCAGGAAAACCTCTTCCTGCGGAATCTTCGCACCAAAGGATTGTACATGTTCGGCCCAGGCCTTCAAGGTTGTTGGCATCGCCACCGTCTGCTGGGCTTTGATAGAAGAAAAAATGGTAAGCAGGCAAACTGCTGCAAGCAATAATCGTTTCAAGGAATTAGGAATTAGGGGATGAGGAATTAGAAATTAGAATTGTTCGAGATAGCGAATACGACTCTCAGTGCTGGGATGGGTGCTGAATGCCTCTGACAGGAACTTGGTAATGCCTCCCGTAAGAGACTGCGGATGAATGATGAAAAGCTGGGCAATATCCTCACGTCCTTCTGGTGCGGCAGCGGGCCTGTGTGAAATCTTGCGAAGCGCAGAAGCCAACGCCAAAGGATCACCACAAAGTTCGGCACCACCAGCATCAGCCATATACTCGCGCTTACGACTGATGGCAAAGCGCGTCATCAGAGTGAAGAAATAACCTACTGTTGCCAGTACACCAGCAACAACGAGGGCCACCAATATGCTGGCACCACCGTTCTTTCCATTGCTGCTACGGCGCGAACGACCGCCTCCACCATAGACAATGTTATTCCAGACAAATCGTAGGATGAGATTCATCGCCGTACTCATAATACCAACAAAGATGATGGAAATAATGAGCAGTCGAGTGTCTCGGTTTCGTATATGTGTCAATTCATGACCGATAACGCCAGCCAGTTCGGCATCTGTCAGTCTGTCACAGATACCCGTAGTGACGGTCACCGTGTAGCTTCCCTGATCAATGCCGCTGGCAAAGGCATTCAGTTCTGGCGTATCCATGACATTGATCTTGGGCATGGGCATGCCGCAGGCCATCGTCAAGTTCTCCACGATGTTGTACACACGTGGATTCTCCATTCGGGTAACCTCGTGAGCCCCGGTGGCCTTACGTATCATGGAGGTGTTGCAGAAATAGGCTATGCAGAACCACACGCCAACAATACCCACTACCCATGGAATGACGGTGATGAACATCTCATTTGCTACATCCCAATCTATACC
>DCIS01000039.1 GCA_002317475.1 Prevotellaceae bacterium UBA1720
TGGATGAATAGGGATAAAACATTACCTCTTACCTTTATTTATAATATATATACCCGTCGTGGCCAAAAGTCCAGCAACAAGATATTTCCAGTAGAAGGTCTCTCCCAGACAGAGGCACGAGGTGACTGCACCCACAACGGGTATCAGGGAGTTGTAGATGGCTACCTTACCTACGGGATTACACGTCAGCAGTTTGTTGTAAAGCGTAAAACCAATGGTGGAGATGCCAATCAGCATCAGCAGAATAATGCAGCCCCAAAGTGTGATATTGGGTAGTGAACCTCCCATTAGCAATCCAGGAATAATCAGTAAGGCACCTCCCAGAGCAAGACCAATGCCCGTTCCTAGGAATACGTCAATACGTTTGTTCAGTCCTCGAGTCATCAAGGAAGCAAAGGCACCACACAAGGCATTGAGTATAATCATGCCATCACCCATGAGGGTAAACTTACCACTTTCCTCACCACCTAGATTCAGGGTCAGGATGCCGATAAAGCCTATGATACAGCCGATAAGTTTGCGTAAGGTCATCTTGTCACTCCTGAATAATATGCAAGCGAGGATGACAACGGTAAAGACACTCATGGAGTTAAGGATGGCAGCTCGTGCCCCTTGGCTATGTGACAGTCCTACGTAGAAGAAGGCGTAGTGTAAGGTGGTGTTAAGCAATGTGAAGGCAAGAATGTACAACCACGAACTGAACCTCTTTCTCTCGGTATACGCTTCGTTCAGGGCAAACTTGCGTCCTGTAAATCCAGCAATACTGAGGATGATGAGTCCGGACAGGCAGAATCTGATTCCAGCAAACAGCATCTTGCTGCCTGTCATATCCTGTGAGATGCCAAACTCCTCAAACCCCAATTTGATCAGTGGATAGGCCCATCCCCATACAATGGCAGCAGTCAGAGCCAGCAACGACACCCATACGGGGCGTTGGAAGATACTTGGCTTTTCTGGTTTGCTTTCGTTCATAGAATTATTGCGTTTACTTCGTAGGCTCAATATGTAGCATGATGTGTGTACCATGACCAAACTCCGCCTTCAACTTCTGTTCAATCGCTGTAGCATGGCGATGTGCCACCTCCAGTGTGGTCTCACTTGGCAGACGCAGATGCATCTCTATGGCTATGATAGAACCTATTCGACGAGTATGGAGTTTATGTATATCACTCACCATAGGGTCGCTGTACACAATCTCCTCGATCTTGTCCTCTGTCTCCTTTGGCAGACTTTCTTCAAGCAATTCGCCTGAGGCCTGTCTGAGCAAACGGAAAGCTGTGATGAATATCATGACACTGACCACAATGGCTGCAATGGGGTCCAATATGGTCCATCCCTCTCCTAAACATACTGCTCCACCAATACCAATGGCTGTTCCGATAGAGGAAAAGGCATCGCTGCGATGGTGCCACGCATTGGCCTCAAGGGCTTGTGAGTTGACCTCGTCTGCTACTTTCTTCGTAACACGAAACACCCATTCTTTCAGCATGATACTCATAATAGCTGCAACGAGGGCTATCAGTCCTGGTGATTCGAGTGTGTCGCCACGGAGCACGTTGAAGATCTTCTCTGCTCCGTTCCATGCCAGCATTACGGCCACTACGACCAGAGCCATTCCAATCAATGAGGTAGCTATGGTCTCGTATTTCCCATGTCCGTAGTCGTGGTCCTTGTCAGCAGGTTTGCTGCTAAGCTTCACCAACACTATCACCACGATATCCGTCAGAAAGTCGCTCAATGAATGTACCGCATCAGCCACCATGGCAGCGGAATTACCCAGAATTCCTGCCACAAACTTCATGACCAGCAATACCATGTTCACGATACTGCCCGTCAGCGTTACTTTATATATTCTTTGGTCGCGCGTTTGCATATCTCTTGCTTTCCTAACGTTCACTTTTCGCCGTGCTTGTCACTACCTACTTCCTATTATCTGCCTACGTAGTGTCTACGTATTGCCTACGTAGTGTCTTAGTACATTCTTCGTATTTCCGCGAAGGATCCGCGATGGTTCCGCGAAGGATCCACGATGCAATCTCGGTATCTGAGAAGTACCTCAGAGGTAGGATTACGATACACGATTGTGTTTATTATCTCGAATTAGCTATCATTTTATGGTTGTTTTGGAGAAATAAACAGTCCTCAGGGGTTTGTCCATGTGATTGCCTGTCAGTTCTACGATATCAGTCAGACGGATATCCTGACTGGACGCACCAACCTTCAGGATAAACTGGCCTGGGTCAATGTTCCATTGCTGGTTGGCATAGTAGCCAAACTGCTCTGTAGCCAGGGAGATGCTTACCGTCTTTGTCTCTCCGGGCTTTAGGCTAACACGTGCAAAACCTTGCAGTTGAATAGGACGGATAGGCTGATCATCAGTAGTAGGAGAGAGGTAGAGTTGTGCCACTTCGTCAGCCTCAACCTCACCTGTGTTCTTTACCTCAAAACTGATGTTCAACTGATCCTGTGTTGTAGGTACAGACTTCTCTACCTGCAGATTGCTGTAGTTGAAGGTGCTGTAACTCAATCCATATCCAAAAGGCCATGCAATACGTTCATCGGGTGTGGCACTATAGTTGTAGCAGATTGCCTCGTCCTTGATCTCCACATTGGGGTAACTGATGCAGAGTTTGCCTGAAGGAGAGACGTTGCCCATCAGAATATCTGCTACGGCATTGCCACCTTCCTCTCCTGGATACCAAGCCTGTACAACGGCAGCACAACGGTCAACAAGGTCGCTGATAATCTGTGCCCTGCCACCAAATACAATAAGCACTACGGGCTTGCCAGTTTCGATGAGATGATTGACAAACTCCTCCTGACGTCCAGGCAGATGCATTGTGGGACGTTCGCGATTTTCACCGCTGAGCAGCACATTCTCACCTACAGCAGCTATGATCACGTCACTCTGCTGAGCCAGTTTTAGAGCCTCAGCCTCATTGGCCTCTTCGGGATGAATAACCTTGCGGTCCAGGATTTTCCTCAACCAGTCAGCACGTTGGTCACCACCATCCTCAATCCAGGTCTCGATAATCTCGGTCCAGTCACAACCACGCGTGTAACTCAGGTTTACGTCCTTGGGCAGTTTGTTCTCCAGACCCTCCTTAAGTCCTACAATCTTTGGGTGCATATCATCCTCATCCTTTACCTGCCAGAAATAACGCATGCTCTGGAAAGTATAATCGCCCAACATAGCCCACATCGTATTGGCGTTAGGTCCTGTAAGCAGGATGTTCTTCTCCTTGGTGGTCTTCAGAGGAAGGATTCCATCATTCTTCAACAACACGATACTCTGGGATGCCAGGGTGTAGGCAGTCTGACGTTCTGCCGGTGTATCAAACTCGATGTGCTCAGCATTGTACAGGTTGGGGTTCTCATCCAATAAACCAACACGTGCCTTATACCTCAGCACATTCTTCACGGCTTGCTCAAAACGCTCCTGTGATACCAGTCCCTTGTCCAAAGCCTCTTGCAGATAGAGGTTATTCTCTCCTCGTGGGAACTCCACATCATTACCTGCATTCATAGCTGCTACACATCGTTCGAGTGGTGCTTCAATACCTACGATTTGATCCACTGAATTATAGTCACTTACCATCATTCCATCATAGTGTAGGTAAGTACGAAGTATACCTTCCTGAATCTTCTCGTTTGCCACACAACTCACACCATCTATGGCATGGTAACCTGTCATCACGGCCTTATTGCCTGCCAGTCTGATCATGGTCTCGTGTGGCAAGAGAATCTCCTCCATCAACTCCTTTTCGGGGGCATCGCCACCACCTCCGTAACCCAGGAAATGTTTGCTACATGTCCCCACACCCTTTTTCAGTCCACCATCCTGCAGACCCATGGTGAAGGCTGTACCAAAGGCAGCACTGAGATAGCCATCCTCGCCGTATGATTCCTCCAGACGATTGAAGGACGGGGTGCGAACTACATCCACCATAGGGCTCAGTGAGAGCAGACCACCAATCTGACGCAGGGTGCGCCCTGTCTCAATGGCTTTTGTCTGTGCCAGTTCAGGGTTGAACGTACATGCCAAACCTATCTGCTGAGGATAGACCGTTGCATCTCGTGTACAAGCACCTGTAAGCACTTCTTCGTGGAAAAGGGCAGGAATACCGCTGGGGGTGTTGTGTATCAACCAGTCCTGCATGATGGCTACTCTGTCGCGTATCACATTGGGATCTTCGCTCATCTGACTGGCAAACTGCGAGAAATGACCTATGCCAAA
>DCIS01000100.1:0-5439 GCA_002317475.1 Prevotellaceae bacterium UBA1720
TCCACACGTTATCCACGCCAGTGAGCGTAGCGGGCTGATCGTACCACAACGTCATAGGATGGGCAGGATGGAACGTTGTGAGGCCTCGTGAGGCGAAATCTGCTGGGGCGGACTGGGCGTGAACGCCTAAAAACGATGTAATGGTACAAAGGATGAGAAGTGCTTTCTTCATGACAGTAGTGTTAATTTCCTGCAAAGGTAAGGGTTTTCTTTTATATTTGCAAGAAAAGACAAAGGACAAAGGACAAAAGACAATACACCCCTCCCGGTATTGAAACACAAAAAGCGCCCCGAGGAAACCTCGGAGCGCCGTATGTTTATTAGTTAACTAACTTAGCTAATTACTTAACCAGCACCTTTTTGCCATTGATGATGTACAAGCCAGCCTTGTTAGCGTTGTTCACGCGGAGACCAGTAATGGTGTAGATACCGTTGTTGGCAACTACCTGTACATTGTTGATAGCATCGGGAACGATTGCGCTCTTAGCACCGTAGTACATCAATACGAAGTTGTCAACGAAGCACCAGTCGTTAGAAGCACCCTTCTCGCGACGTACACCGATAGTAGCCTGACCGTCAGCACCAACCTTGAAGTTAACCTTGTTGCCATTGTAGTAACCTGCCTGCATGAACTGGTCAGCGGTAGCAAGCTGCTGGGGTGAGAGATACTTAACGGTAGTAACGCTGTCAATCTCAACAGATACGGTTGCGTTGTCGCTTGAAGAGAAGTCGAGACCCTTCTCAGCTGCAATCTCCTCAGTTACGAGTGCGCTGTAAACGTTGGGAAGATAAGTCTTAGCAGTACCCTCAGAAGTAGTAGCGTACAGGTAAGGAATGTTAGCGTTGATAGTGTCAGCCTTTGCGAGGTTGTAGTCGTTGATGCTACCAGCAGAACCGATACGGTATGCACCGTCGCAAGTCAAGCTATAGATACCCTCGGGAAGACCCTCGATAGTTACATAGGTATTGAAACCGCTTGTCTGGTTCCAACGCTCACCTACAGGACCTGCAGTACCACCACCGGTACCGAAACCAGAACCGCTCCAACCGGGATAGTTCTTGTTTGCACCAACGTCGCTGTAATCCTCGAAGTCATAGTCAACGCCCATAGCGGTCAACAAGTCAACCATGTCGTAAGGCTCAGCATCAGTAGCGTTCTCAGACTCACCGGGAACGAGGAGAGCCTTAGCCAGATACTTAAGTTCAGCGAGGTAAGCCTCGAGCTCAGCAGTGGTCATATTAAGCATCTCTGCCTCCTTAGCCTCAGCAGCAGCAGCCTTAGCCTGAACAGCCTTGGTAGCGTACTCGCTATACTCAGCAATAGCAGCAGCGAAGTCGCCATAGAGCATATCCTCAGCAGCGGTGAGGGCAGCCTCGTTAGTCTTGGTAGCCTCGATAATAGCAACCAGCATATCAACAGCCTCAACAGCCTGTGCCTCGGTAAGGTTAGCGTCAGCAGCCAGATCCTCAGCCTTGGTGATAGCGTCGTTCAGTTCCTTGTCAACAGGAGTAGTGATGTAAGCAGTGCTCTGGAGCTCGGTAGCTACGTTCAACATAGCCTTGATAGCCTCAGCATAGCTCTCAACATTTGCACCCTTATAGATAACCTTGAAGTTATCCCAGATAGCCCAGGTGTACTTAGCATCGGTCTTGATACCAACCTTGAGTTCGCCTGCCTCAGCCAATACAACGCTCAGTGTATTTACGCATGCACCAGTAGCGAAGAGATCAGCTGCAGTTTCCATAGTGTTGGGGATAGACTCCAGTGAGCCTGCGAGATCAGAACCATCGCTGATGTCAGTGATGTAAACGTAACCATTGTTAGCATACAGCTTAGTGTTCATAGCATCCTGCTCCCATGTGTCATTTTCACCGGGCATGTCGCGACGCTGGAAGCCCTGAGCAGAAATCTCATAAGCACCTGCGGGGAGGTTAGGCATGGTCTGATATGTATCGAATGTAGCATGCCACTTCTCAGCAACACCTGCACGTACGGTAGGAGTTGTACCCTGCCAGTCGTAACCATTGGTGTCATAGTGAGCATTGGGAAGGAGGATAGAGATATCGTCACCAACCTTAATAGTCTCAACGTTAACAGCAGCCTTGATTATATCCATAACAGGGGTTACGCTCAGGTAACCAGCCTCAGTCATGTCTGCCTTAACCATTTCCTCTGCCTGGTATGCCTCGTTCATAGCACTTTGACGTGCATCGAGGTCCTCATACAACTGTGCGTAGTCATCACCCATTGCCTTAGCTTCCTCAACCTTAGCGAGAGTGAAGTTGATGTAGTACAACAGGTTCTCGTACTCCTTGATGCTCTGGTTGAACTTGCTCTGAGCGCTGTTCAGTGCGTACATGGGTGCCTCGTAATCGATAGCTTCCTCGCCTGAGTAGTTTGCAGCTTCCTGAGCAGCATCATAAGCAGCCTTGAATGCGTCACGAATCTCCTTGTTAGCAGGAGTACCATCAGCATTGCTGTAAAGCTCGCTTGCTTCGTCGATAGCAGCGTTCAACTCGATCAACTCGGGAACGTCGCCAGCAGCACCTTCTCTACGTACGCGAACATCAATATTATCAAAGTAGTAGGTAACCTCGTGGTCGTTCTTTGCCAAGTTGAATGCGATGGTCTGGAAAGTCTTGCTGTCAGTAGACATATCGCTACTTACAGAAACGGTCTTGGTGTAGGTGGTCCACTCAGAAGTGAAGGTGGGGCTACCAATACAAGCCCAGTAGATGTAGTCACCAGGAGTCTGGTGAGACTGGGTGTCAGGAGCAGTTGCACCATCCTCAGATGCACGGATGTCCATAGAAACCTTGATCATCTCGCCAGCGGGCATGGGATCCTTCAACTTGATGAAGAACTGTGAATCCCAGTCGTTGCTAACCTTAGCGGGAACGGTGATCTTGATACCACGGCTGTCATCAACACCGATACCCTCCTCGATGGTAGGAGCAGTGTCGCCACCTGAGTTGTAGATACGAACTACGTAGTTGTCAGTAGCATCCTGCTCGAAGTTACCATTTTGAACCTGCTTAGCCCAGTATACAACGATGGTCTCATCGGGCTTCTGGTAGTAGATCTCGATATCATCAAAATAGAATGTTGCATCGAAATCCTTGTTGTTCTGGCAAAGGTTGAAAGCAATAGACTTGAAGCCATTGCTACCAATCCAGTCACTGGTAACGCTTACTTCTGCCTCAAAAGTCTGCCACTCCTTGGTGAAGGATACATCACCAATACATGCCCAGTGGTTGTAGTTACCTGGGTCACCATGTGCCTGAGTACCAATGGTAATAGACTCAACGGGCTCGTCGTCTGCGTTGAGCTGACCATCAGCCCAGTCTGCGCGGTACTTGAATGAAACCTTCAAGCCTTCACCAATTTCCCATGCGGGGTCCTTGGGAACGCAAATCCAGAACTGTGAATCCCAATCCTGCTCTGCACCAGCCTGTGCAAGAACTGAAATGCACTTTGAACCAGCCTCGCCAGTTACACCGTAAGCAGCCAATTCGTCGCCAGTGTAGATGGCACTGCTCTTTTCACCATTGACGTAGTTGGGCTTAACAGCTGCATAGGTAAAGGTGGTGCCTTCGCAATCCGCATTGGGATTCATCTGCTCACTCCATTCCTGTGCGAATGTTGAACCTGCAACAAACATCATTGCAATGAGAGTAAAAAACTTCTTCATAAATGATAGTTTTTTGAGTTATTAAATTAGGTTAATTAAAATTGTTTTTACGAGTATTAGTGTTTCAAATAATTTGCCCCTTGCAACATAAAAGTCGCCACTGAGGTATTTATCAGTGCAAAGATAGTTTATTACGCGCAAAGCGCCTAACAAATATGATACAAATCCTATCAAAAATGATACATTTGCACAAAAAAATGTAATATTTGGTGTTTTTCGCACCTTTAATTCGCCATTTTTGACAGTTTTTCGGCTTCGTGGCGCTCTTTTATGGATTTTAACAGGTCACTGGCAAAGATGAAAGAATTGAGTTTTTCGTTGGTGGCATCCATGATCTGATCCATGCTTCCCTGCCACTCTTTTCTACCCTCGCTGATGAAGACGATATTCTCGCCAATACCCATCACTGAATTCATGTCGTGGGTGTTGATGATGGTGGTCATATTGAACTCGTGGGTGATGCTGTGAATGAGGTCATCGATGACAAGACTGGTCTTGGGGTCAAGTCCGGAATTGGGTTCGTCACAGAAAAGGTATTTGGGGTTGAGCGAAATGGCACGGGCAATGGCTGCACGTTTCTGCATACCACCACTAATCTCACCGGGGTACTTCTTGCCTGCATCGCCCAGGTTGACACGCTCCAGGCAGTACTGGGCACGCTCGTTGCGTTCCTTCTCCGTCATATCGCTGAACATATCCAAGGGGAAACGCACATTCTCGTGTACGGTCAGGGAGTCGAAGAGGGCAGAGGCCTGGAAGAGCATACCCACCTCGCGGCGAAGCATCTTCCATTCACGTTTGCGCATCTTCACCAGATCACGACCGTCATAGAGTATCTCACCCATTGTGGGACGAATCAAACCTACCACACAAGACATGAGTACGGTCTTTCCTGCACCACTCTGACCGATGATCAGGTTGCACTTGCCATTCTCGAACTGGGTAGAGATACCCTTCAGTACCTCCTTGTCCTCAAAGGACTTGTATAGATCTTTAACTTCAATCATCAGCTTAGGAGTTTAGTGAGGAAGATATCAGCGAAGAGGATGAGCATGCTGCTGCTTACCACGGCATTGGTACTGGCCTTGCCTACATTGATGGAGCCACCCTTCACGGTGTAGCCATAGAAGGAGGATACGCTGGTGATGATGAAGGCAAAGAAGATGCTCTTGATGATGCCCATCCATACGAACCACTGGTTAAAGTCGTGAAGGAAACCTACAATGAGGTCATCGTGGGTGATGACACCCATCAGTGTGGTGGCCCACGCACCAATCATACCTGTTGCGTAGCTGAAAATAACCAGGGCGGGGATGATGGTGACAAGACCCATGATCTTGGGCAGGATGAGATAGGAGGCGGAGTTGACACCCATAATATCCAGGGCATCAATCTGCTGTGTGACACGCATGGCGCCAAGCTCGGAGGCAATGCTGCTGCCTACCTTGCCTGCCAGGATCAGACACATGATACTGGAGGAGAACTCCAGCAACATAATCTCACGGGTGGTGTAGCCCGTAACGAACGAGGGCATCCAGGGTGAGGCCACATTCATCTTCATCTGGATGCAGATAACGGCACCGATGAAGAAGGAGATGAGCAGGACGATACCTATGGAACTGACGCCAAGGCTCTCCATCTCCTTGATGTATTGCTTGAAGAACATCCTCATACGTTCGGGGCGCTGAAAAGTCTTGCCCATCAGGATGAGGTAGCTGCCAAATGTTTCTATACCTTTTAACATATT
>DCIS01000100.1:5606-6839 GCA_002317475.1 Prevotellaceae bacterium UBA1720
GGGGCTAATTTGGAAAGCACCCTGAAATTTGAACGTGCAGAGGCAGAGATAGGTGCAGAGGATATACTGGAGTGCCCTCTGAAGGAACCGGAAGAGGAAGAAAAGGCTGCACCTGTGCATGAAACAGACGAGCCCTTGGTGCTACGATCAGAGGGACTGGTGAAGATTTACGGCAAGAGAACTGTCGTGAATAATGTGTCCTTCAACGTGAAGCAGGGCGAGATCGTGGGTTTGCTTGGACCTAATGGTGCGGGCAAGACCACCTCTTTCTATATGACTACGGGTCTGGTGGTGCCAAATGCCGGAGACATCTACCTGGGTGACAGAAAGATAACCACTGACCCGGTGTATAAACGTGCACGTCTGGGTATCGGTTATCTAGCTCAGGAGGCTTCGGTCTTCCGTAAGATGACCGTAGAGGACAACATTGCCTCGGTGCTGGAGATGACAGGCAAGCCACGTGCATACCAGAAGGAGAAACTGGAGAGTCTGATAGAGGAGTTCCGTCTGGGACATGTACGTAAGAACTATGGTGACCGCCTCTCGGGAGGTGAGCGCAGACGTACGGAGATAGCACGTTGCCTGGCCATTGAACCGAAGTTCATCATGCTTGACGAACCCTTTGCCGGTGTAGATCCCATTGCCGTTGAGGATATTCAGTTCATTGTATGGAAACTGAAACAGAAGAACATCGGTGTACTCATCACCGACCATAACGTGGAAGAGACCCTCTGCATCACGGACCGTGCATACATGCTCTTCGAAGGTAAGATCCTCTTCAAGGGCAGTCCTCAGGAACTGGCAGAGAACCCTATCGTGCGCGAGCGATACCTTACTAATAGTTTTGTGCTGCGTCCAAAGGATTTTGAGGCCATGGAAAAGGAGCGTAACGCTGCCATTTCGGCTGAACGTAATGCGGAAAGCTGAAAATTTGTCTAAAATTTGAATATCTCGCAATTATTCGCTATCTTTGCACGCATTTTGTGTAAAGTGGCACAATTTTTGTGTCTCGTAAAGAGAGAAAATATAAAAACAATACAAAAGATACATGAAAGTTACATTTGAGAAGATTGACAATGTGAATGGTGTAATCACCGTTCAGTTGGTAGAGGCAGATTATGCCGAGAAGGTAGAGAAGGCGCTGAAGGACCTTCGTAAGAAGGCAAACATGCCTGGTTTCCGTCCTGGTCAGGTACCCATGGGTATGCTGAAGAAGCGTTTCGGTACCGAGGT
>DCIS01000100.1:7033-7956 GCA_002317475.1 Prevotellaceae bacterium UBA1720
AAGGTGTCAGAGAAGGATAGCGTAGACTACTACACCATCGAGGTGACCGACGATATGGTTCAGAAGCAGGTTGAGATGTACGCAAGCCGTGCAGGTCAGTACAGCAAGGTTGAGGAGTATCAGAGCCGTGACATGGTGAAGGGTCTCCTGGCTCAGCTCGATGCTGAGGGTAACACCCTCGAGGGTGGTATCCAGGTAGAGGGCGCAACCATGTTGCCCGACTACTTCAAGAACGAGGACGAGAAGGCTAAGTTCAATGCTTGCCACACCAACGATGTATTGGTATTCAACCCCAACAAGGCATACGAGGGCAACGAGGTAGAGTTGAGCTCACTGCTGAAGATTGAGAAGGACGCTGTGAAGGATATGACCAGCGATTTCAGTTTCCAGGTAGAGGAGATTACACGCTATACTCCCGCAGAAGTTGATCAGAACCTCTTCGACCAGGTTCTGGGCGAGGGTGCTGTGAAGAGCGAGGAGGAGTTCCGCGCTGCTATCAAGCAGAACATGGTGGCTGAGTTCGTAAACGACAGCGACTACAAGTTCGTGCTCGACCTGCGTCAGTATATCGAGGGACGTATCGGTGAGGTAAGCTATCCCGAGGCAATGCTGAAGCGCATCATGCGCCTGAACAACCAGGATAAGGATGAGAAGTTCGTTGAGGACAACTACGAGGCAAGCGTCAAGGAGCTGACCTGGCACCTGATCAAGGAGCAGTTGAGCGACCAGTTCGAGTTGAAGGTTGAGCAGGCTGATGTACTGGAGACTGCTAAGATGGTTACCAAGATGCAGTTTGCCCAGTACGGCATGCAGAACGTACCCGAGGAGGCTCTGACCAACTATGCTAACCAGATGCTGCAGAACAAGCAGCAGGCTGAGGGTCTTGTAAACCGCACCGTAGAGAACAAGATCTGTGCTGCTGC